>CAZOEH010000014.1:0-19081 GCA_964578785.1 uncultured Desulfonema sp.
ACGCCATTATGAATAAAGTCGCAGATGCCGTCCTTCAGCAATGCGCCTCGGATGAAGTGTCCATCATGCTTCCGACCCGTGACGGCAAGGAACTTTATATCGCTGTTGCCCGTGGCGGGCACACTGAGTATATCGGGGAGCGTGTGCCGATGGAACGGGGTATTGCCGGCTGGGTAGCCAGTAACCGCGAGACCGTGATCATAAACGGAAAGGTTGATGATCCACGTTTTTCTCCTGTCAATCCACGCAGCGATATTCGTGCCGCCGTTTCCATGCCGATGATGGCGGGAGGCAATCTGGTAGGCGTGTTGAATGTCAATGTCACAAAGAGTCATCGCCACATTACGCTGGGAAAATTGAAGGCGCTCAGTATTCTTGTGAGCATCGTTTCACCCATCCTGGAAAATACATGGTTGAATATCCGGGTGCGCGAGGCTGAAGAGCGATACCGCTCTATCTTCGATGATGCCCAGGACGGGATCGCTCTGGCCGATGTCGAAACAGGCGCGCTCGTGGACTGCAATAAAGTCCTGTGCCGCATGGTGGAGCGGGAAAAGATGGAACTTGTGGGACAGGCGCAGTCCATTCTGCACCCCCCGCAAGAAGAGGTCGATGGGCAATCCCCGACCAATCGAAAACACCGGGAGGCTGATGCCGGGCTGGCTCTGGAAGACACCCTCTTGTCGAAAAGCGGCGCATTGATTCCGGTGGAAATCCGTGCGGCCCACATTGCTCTGAACGGGCGCGACTACCTATTGGGAATCTTCCGCGACATAACCGAGCGCAAGCAGGCGGAGGAATGGCTGCTCAGGGAGCGCAGCATGGTCGACCGTATCATGAAGACCAGTCCTGCAGGCATTATGGTTGTTGACCGTAAGGGGCAGATCGTATTTGCCAATAAACGGGCTGATGAGATATTTTGTCTGCCGAAAAATGAAATCACCCAACGGGGCTATAATGCTTCCGAACGGCATATCACGAACTTTGACGGGAATCCGTTTCCTGAAGAGCGGTTGCCGTTCACCCAGGTGATGAATACCGGCAATCCGATCTATGGGATTCGTCATGCCATTGAATTGTCCGGCAGGCAGCGGGTGTTCCTGTCAATCAACGGCGCTCCCATCTTTGACAAGCAGGGTCATATCAGTGAGGTTGTATTGACCATTGATGACATAACCGAATACAGGCAAGCCGAAGAAAAAATCCAACAGGGCATCAAACAGTTAGAGAAAAGCCTGGGAGACACGATAAAGGCGATGTCAATGATCGTGGAAACAAGAGACCCTTACACGGCAGGTCATCAGGTGAAGGTAGCCAGGCTTGCGGCTGCCATTGCAAAAAAAATGAGCCTTTTAGAAGAGAGAATCAGAGGCATTCAGATGGCAGGTGTCATACATGATATCGGCAAGATACAAATACCGGCAGATATTCTCAGCAGACCCGGCAAGTTATCGAGCCTTGAAATGCAATGGATCAGGACACACGCTCAGGGAGGTTATGATATCATGAAGGATGTTGAGTTTCCATGGCCTATAGCGAGGATTATACTGGAACACCATGAGAGAATGGATGGTTCCGGTTATCCTAATGGAAAGTCAAATAACGATATTCTTCTTGAAGCAAGGATCATCGCTGTCGCCGACGTAGTTGAAGCCATGGCTTCTCACCGCCCGTACCGTCCAAGCCTTGGAATTGATGCGGCCTTGGAAGAAATCGAAAAAAACAAAGGGGTTCTATATGACTCAGCCGCAGTGGATGCCTGCCTGAAGCTGTTCAGGGAAGAAGGGTTTCAATTTTAAAGCGCCTGATTTTAAATGGTAATCCTCACTTTAAGGATAACCCCAAAGTTATCGGCAAACAGGCGGAGAAAATGATTTCGTTGAAGAAACAATCATTCAATTCGGCTTGCCGATACAGGTGGGCTTTATAAAAAACGATTCTTCTTCCACCCGGTACTTCCCTTCGATGCCCGCATAATATGCTCTTATCCGTTTCATATCCGCCGTTATATCTCCTGTAGGAAAATAAACAGGTCCGAACCCGGCAACCTTTTTAGCGTAGTTAAAAAACCCTAGAACAATCGGAACATCGGCGCCTATTGCGATATAATAGAATCCTGTTTTCCATTTCATGACTTTTTTGCGGGTACCGGACGGCGGAATAGCCACAATAAGCTTTTCAGCATTAATAAACCGGCGGATAGTCCGTTCGACTACATTATTGGATCTGGAGCGATCGACGGGGATTCCTCCCAGCCACCTGAAGAAGAGTCCAAATGGAGGACGGAACAGGGAGTCCTTTCCCATCCAGTAGATCTTGGCTTTAAGCGCAAAGGCCGTGAACACACCTATCGGGAAATCCCAGTTGGAGGTATGGGGCGCCGCTATCAGAACAAACTTGGGAATGTCGGGCACCCGGCCTTCTGCACGCCACCCTGTTATTTTGAGGCTGACGAGAGAAAGCCACCGCATCAGCGATTTTATGACCGGAGTGTCATATATTGTGTAATGCATGCCTTTCACCCCTTCCGTAAGGGTTTTGATATATATGCTTAACCGGGATTTTAGGTAAAAAGGATCGTAATTGCAAAGAAGTATCCGGATTTTACAAAAGTTTTACAAACGGGGGAATATAAACGGAAAGGGATGCGGTCGACTTCAGGCTGATACTTCTACAGGAGATATTTTGCGATGGTCATCTTGTACCTGCCGGAATTTACCGTTTTGATGATTGTCCGGATATATTCACCCTGTTCGTTTTTTTCCGTAAGATCAACAGTTGTTCCTGCAACCCTGTAGCCGTTACTGTCGATGATGATCGTAACCTTCGGTCTTTTCAAAAAGAGCTGGTTGGTTCCGCTTACAAAACCCAGCTCTTTCGTATTAAGCATGACGATCGTACCTATGGGAAAGATCCCGACCATGTTGATGAAAAACTTGAGCAGGAGAGGATCCAGTCTGGTTCCTGAATTCTCAAGCATTACAGCAAGAGCCCTGTCGGGAGAGAGCGGAGTCCTCGTATACACCCTTGCAGATGTTATGGCGTCATACCAGTCGGCTACCGATATTATCCTGCTGAAGAAATCAAGCTCAACCCTCCTGCGGATCTTCGGATAACCGCTGAGGTCGTAATTGAGGTGGTGCTCAAAAGCAACGAGAGCCGATTTTACGGAAAACTCATCAATCTTTCTGAGACTTAATAAAGCTTTGGCCCCCCAGAATGGATGCTTCCGGATTATCTTCCATTCCTCATCATTAAAACCGGACGGTTTGTTCAGAATTTCACTCGGAACGTTTATCTTGCCGATGTCATGGAAGAGCGCCATCATTCCGAGGTCGGTCAGCATTTTGCGGTTCATACCCAGCCGCTGCCCCAACGCAACCGAAAGTATGCTCACATTTACGGAATGCTGATATGTATATTCATCATAGTCCTTTATAGCCGTCATTCCGAGCAGCAGCTGCTCCTCTTCAACTATCTGATCAACCACCGATGCTACGATTCTTTTGGCCGTTTTAAGGCTGTCTTTTTCTCCGGCACGGATCTTTCTTATTATGCCGGCCGCGTATGATACCGCGTTAAAATAAGTCTTCCTGACCATCTTTCTCGGATCAAGAGATTCGGTTTCCGCGATTTTCATCAGTTTTTCAACCACAACGGATTGAACCGCCGACATCTTTTTTTCGATCGAGTCAAACGGATTCCGGGAAAAGGCGGCAGAGATGAAAGCCGCGATAAAAGTCAGTATATCGGCAGAACCGATATTTTTCCTGAAAATCAAGCTGCCCAGTTCACGTCTTTTGAATTCTCTGGTCAGAAAATCAAAGTTAAGAAGATGCTCGAGGGAATATCTTATGCGATATTCATTCAAATAAAAATATTCGCCTCTCAGTTTAAACCCGACGGTTCCCTGGCCGGCTATAAGCTCATTCACAACAGATACCAGCCTTTCAATACCCGAAATGACCGCTTCATTGCCTGTATCGTGAACCTGTGAGTTGCGCAGAAGGGCCGAAAGCTGGTTAAGCAAATCCCGGGCCGCCTGATTAATCTCGATTTCCTGGTTATTTTTCATGCTCGATCCGCCTGATGGCCTCTGTTACAAATTCATTGAACAACCGGTTGCCGTCATTACGGTACTTTTCCAGAAGCGGAAGATATTCCCTGCTTCCGATCAGACCAAGGCAGTATGCCGCGCACGCCCTGTTTTCATAATTTCTGGCTCTGTCGAAAAAAGTTTTCTTTCCGATAATCCCGGCCATTAAGCCGCATACCTCTTTATCATTCCATTTTGAAATTACCTCGAAATACTTCTTCTTCACTTCAAAATCTCTTGCTCCGAAACCGCTGCCGGAAATCCTTTTTAAAAGAATCCTTTTTACGGTATCCGACCCGATATTGCCGAGCTCCGTCAGCGCAGCCGATTCTATCTGAAAATCAGGATCATCGAGACAGTTCCGCAACGCCGGGAGCACTCCGGCGCCCCTGAGCTCGCCTAAAGCCCTTATAACTTCTCTCCTTACCCGGGCATCGCCGTGCCTGATGGTCTTCAAAAGTTGATCCACCGCTTGCCTGTCCCCTATCTTTCTCAGAACATATATGATATTTCGTACTACATACCAGCGGGAATCGTTCAGTCCTTCCGTAAGTGAGGCTATATTTTTTTTGCCGAGAATTACGAGCGCTTCTACAATCAGCTTTCTGGAATGAATTTTCTTCAGCTCTCCCAGTATCAATACCAGGGGCGGAATAGCCTTCACGTCAAGGCATTTTACGAAATCCTCTATTTTTTTATCCTCTATCTTGCGGCTGCCGTCCAGAATATTCCCCAGAAGATTTATAGTTTTTTCCGTACTTATATTTATCAGGATATTTTTCGAGCAGTTTCTGATCTCTTCCGAAACGCTCTTCGCATCTTTCAGGTGATTCAGCCTCAGGAGTATGCCGGTAGCGGTGTCAATCTCACCCATGCCCAATATATATTCAATCACGCCGGCAAAGGATCCGGCAAGATCATTAAAATCTTCCTGAGTTTCGGACAGCAAAAACATTTCAAACAGAATTTCAACCAGCTTTTTCGTCTTGTCGGAAGCATCCTTTTCAAATTCGCCGGCCAGATCATGCATATCTTTATCCGTAAGGGTGGCCATTTCAAATTCTTTAACCATTGCGCCGCTATTTAACGTGTCTTCATATGTCTTCAGAAGGCTCTCTTCATCGTCGCTCTTCTCCTCAATTTCCTTTACTGCCCGTGTTTCGTAATCCTCTTCATCGGAAAGGGTGATCTCATCAACGACATACTGTATATTCTGAAAATCCTTTTCCCACAGGAGCGTCACTATATCATCGTCCACCGCATCGCGGCTGAAATCAAAAGACATGATCCTTAGAAATTCATACATATCCTCTCGCGATAATCCTCTTTTAAAGGTGATTTCCCTCAAACCGTCCTTAAAGAGAAAAAGCGCGAGGTTATCCTCCCTCTCTGTGCTGTAATATACGGTTTCGGAGTCATAGTATATGTCGTTCTGGCCTATCTTAAGAGAGAGTTTTTCATTGAAATTGAAGAATTCGGTAAACCGGGCGAAACAGTCATCCGTAATGCTGATGCACATGGGGTTGTTGGAAGGATACATCTTCAGTATTTTTTTAGACTTCAGGAACAGCCGGACTATTTCTCTGACCTGATTTATATAGTCATTACCGGGCATGGTGATTTCCTTATCGCGTTTTAAATGCGGGCAGAACCAGAATCCTTTGTTTCACCAGATTGAGAATCATTCTTATAATGCCAACGCTGTGAAATCAATAAGAACTTACCATGAGGCAGGAATTTACGGAATAATCATTTCATTCGGCTTTTCCAAACAAACGGGATTTATGAATAACGGTTCTTCCGTTACCGTATTCTTCCCGTGAATGCCGGAATAAAATGCTCTGATCTCTTTTATATCGGACTCGATATCCCCCGTAGGCATGAAAACAGGTCCGAACCCGCCTGCTTTTCTCCGGTAGTCCAGAAATGCGAGCACAACAGGAACACCGGCGCCTCTTGCTATATATTAGAATCCCGTTTTCCATTTCATGACTTTTTTGCGGGTCCCTGACGGCGGAATCGTTACGATCAGGCTATCATTTTCGGAGAATTTCCGGATCATCTGTTCGACTATGTTGTTTGATCTGGAACGGTCAACCGGTATGCCGCCCAGCCACTTGAATAAAGCGCCGAAAGGAAACCGGAACAATGCGTCTTTTCCCATCCAGAATATTTTGGCTTTTACGGCAAAGGCTATGAATATAGTGATAGGAAAATCCCAGTTTGAGGTATGCGGAGCCGCTATCAGAACGATTTTTTTGATCTCCGGGAGCCCGCCTTCGATACGCCATCCTGATATTTTGAGAATAAACCGGGAAAGCAATCTCATCAGAGTTTTTACTATGGGTGTATCAAATATTGTGTAATGCAATGCTGTCACTCCTTTTACTGGGTTTTCTATAAAGCTTGATCTAATAAGGCCGGCACAGGCAATCGGTTTTGCCGTTTGTCTATTCCGGCCCCTTAATCAGATATTGTGTAAAGTTTTCGATTTTTAGGTGAAAAGGAGTGTAATTGCAAAGCAGACTTTAGAGTTTTACAAATGTTTTACAAAGATATGCGCAAAGTTATATGTGAATAGAATCAAATTTTGTTATCCGAGTCCGTACTTCTTCATTTTTCTCCACAGAGTAGTGCGTGGAATATTTAATATTTTTGACGTAAGGCCCTTGTTATAATCAGATCTTTCCAGAACCTTACCGATGAAACTCTTCTCGAGTTCATCCAGTGACATGAGTTTCCCGCTTTCTATGGAATCAAACTCAAGCTGCTGCAAATCACCCGGCAGGTCGCGGGTCCGGATTTGATCATCATCGGTAAGAGCTACAGCCCGTTCAATAATATTTTCCAGTTCACGGACATTGCCGGGAAAAGTATAATTCAGAAGAATATCAAGCGCATTAGGCTGGATGCCTGTTACAGGTTTATGAAAAGCGAGGCTGTATTTTTCTATGAAGTACTTTACAAGCAGCGGTATGTCATCCCGGCGTTCGGTCAGTTGAGGGAGTTGAATCGTCACTACATTCAGCCTGAAGAAAAGGTCCTCTCTGAAATTTCCCAGACCAATTTCACGTTTAAGATCTTTGTTGCCGGCAGCAATAATCCTGATATCAAGGTCTATGGGACGGACACCGCCGACCCGGATGATCCGTTTTTCCTGTATCACGTGCAATATCCTGACCTGCATGGCTAAAGGCATTTCACCTATTTCGTCAAGGAAAACCGTTCCGCCTGAAGCCGACTCAAGAAGACCGACACGTGTTGCCGTCGCCCCGGTGAAAGCCCCCTTTTCATATCCGAAAAGTTCGCTGTTTATAAGCTCATCCGTAAATCCTCCGCAGTTGAAAGATACAAACGGATACTCCTTGCGGGGACTTATCTGGTGGATTTCCCTTGCCGCAAGCTCCTTTCCGGTCCCGCTCGCCCCCTGAAGCAGAACATTGCAGTTCAATGGGGCCACTTTCTGGATCATGGAAAAGACCTCATGAATAGCAGGGCTGGATCCCACGATGCTTTTAAATTTCCCTTCCACCTTAAGGGCTTCTCTGAGCCGTTTATTTTCGAGGCGAATGTGGATCTTCTCAAACGCGCCCCTGGCCAGCAGCCTTATTTCGCTCAACTTGAGGGGTTTGGGCGCATAGTGGTATGCGCCTTTCTTGATTGCTTCTATAGCGCTGTTAATGGAACTGTATCCTGTAATAACAATCACTTCGGTATATTCATTGATCTCTTTGATTTTTGACAGAAGCGCCATGCCGTTTGCATCAGGAAGCATGAGATCTGTAAAAACAATTCCAAAAGGAGAAGCTTCCATGCGTTTCATAAAGGAATCTCCCAAAGTGAAAGTCTCCACTTCAAATCCGTCTTTAGTAAGCGCCTGGGACAGCCTTCGGCAAACCGTAATCTCATCATCGACAATAGCTATTCGTCTGTCCATTTCACTTATTCCTGTCACTGGATATTGCAGGGATAAAAACAGAAAAAGTCGTTCCCCGTCCTGGTTCACTATCCACCTTAATATATCCTCCATGGGTTTTTATAAGGGAGTAAGTCACTGCAAGACCCAGCCCGACCCCTTTCCCGATGCCTTTTGTCGTGTAAAATGGTTCGAAAATATGTTCTACCGATTCAGGCTTTATTCCCGGCCCCGTATCCGCTATATCGATCCGGACAAAGTCCATCGGGTCCGAATATGCTTTTATGTTAATACTCCCGCCGTCCGCCATAGCCTGATGAGCATTGATAAGGAGATTTAAAAATATCTGTTGCAGGCTTCTAATGTTTCCTTTTATTGCCGGTAAATCAGGAGAAACCTGGATGTCCATTTTTGTTCCGGAGAGTTTGATCTGATTCCTGATAAGCTTGATGGTGCTTTGAATCACCTCTGCAATATTTAACTCTGAAAAGGAAGACTCCTGTGTACGGGAGAAATCGAGCAGATTTCTTACAATATCATTGGCTCTCTCCACCTGGGCGATAATATCCTGCAGCATCTCGTCAGCCCCGGCATCGAGTTTCCCGGAATACTCATCCAGAAACGCCTCTGCAGTTAAACTGATATTGTTTATGGGGTTGTTCAGTTCATGGGCGATCCCGGCAGTAAATGTGCCCAGGGCGGCCATTTTCCTGGCCTGCACGAGGTTTTCCTGGTTTGTTTCCAGTTCAGTGGCCATAAGGTTGAATGCCCTGATAAGCCCTGAAATTTCATCGTTATGACTGTCTTTGAAAGAAATCGGTGTGAAGTCTCCGCTCCCGACCTGAATTGTTTTCCTCTGGAGCGCTCCAAGAGGGCTGATCAGGCGTTTGGAAACAAGAGTTATGACAAGAACCATAAGTAAAACAAAGATGCCTAGAAATGCAAACGGAAGCATGGAAATGCGATAGATTGTTTTGTGTATTTTTGTCCGCTTTATATTGGCCAGCTCATTTGCAAAATCCACCATGGCTTTTCCCTGCAAACGCATCCGATCCTGATTGATCTCGGCCAATGCGCCTGCACTCGACCTTAAACGTTTCATATTTTCGTGATAACCTGTCAGGTTATCCCTGAATTCCGAATATCTCTTCATTCCGATTATTCTGATAATATCCCAGGACAGCTCTCCGGCCAGTTTATCGGTTCGCTCAAGATATACAATTACTTCCCTCAGACTTTCGAGATCATAATAAAGCAGGACATTCTTTTCGAACCTGCGCATCTCAAGGATATTGTTTGTTAGATCGCCGAAGCTTTCACTTAAAATCATAAGCCTGTTAATGTATGAAAGACTCCACAGGTTGAGTCCGGTCAACGCGCATATCGAAAAAAGGGTGATACAGGAAGCAAAAATGAGTTTTGATCTGATTGTTTGCAGCATTAAAGTCCTCCCTGCAGTTCATGCAATTAATTAAGTCGACTCGCTTATAAAATGTGTTTCAATATGGCACAAACAAAAGAGAAAATCGATCTGTTTTTTTCAAATTGGAACATACTTCGCTTATTCAAAACAGACAATTACTCTAAATATTATAAACATAACTGAATGTTATAAATATATTCAGACATGGCCCTCCTATTGCAATTACCTGATCAGGAATCGTCAAAAAGGATGCCGGATGGAACGAATTCTCGTCATTATTAATAATCAGAATTACGCATGGGAAGCCCTGGGAAGAGCGGTATCCCTTGCAAAAAGAATCAACTCAAGGGTCTTTGTGCTGAAAGTTTTTTCTCCCCACGAAAAGGAGATCGGGACAATTGAGCATGATATGAAAACTTCGGCCGGACGCAGGCTTGAAAACATAATTCAAACAGCAAGGGCCGATTCGATAAAAATTGAATACTTCGTGACGGAAGGAGACTTTGAAGAGGAGGTGGTCCGGTTTGTCGAGCACAATAAGATAAGCATTTTAGTAGTGGAGCCCGGAAGCTGGGAAATAAAAGGCTCTGAAAATCCCGAAAAAGGCTTAGGCCCCGTTCAGGAGATTCTGTATCGGATTTCATGCAGGGTGGAAATGGTTTCACCGAAGAAATCTTATTAAAAAAATAAAAAAACGGAAAGGTGATTAAGACATGCATATATACCTACCCATAGCAGGCAATGCTGTGAACATTTTTGTGATATTCGGATTGGGAGGCATAGTCGGGTTTTTGTCCGGAATATTCGGCGTAGGAGGCGGATTTCTGATGACTCCGTTGCTGATCATGATGGGCATTCCGCCGACCGTAGCGGCTGCCTCTGATTCAAACCAGATTGTCGGAGCATCAACCTCGGCAACTCTCGCTCATTTTCGGTTGGGCAATGTTGACTTTAAAATGGGAACAATCCTGCTCATAGGGGGTGTAATAGGAGGAACGGGCGGGGTTCAGATTATTCAGATCCTGCGAAAAATGGGGAACGCGGACTTTCTGATAAATATTACATATGTATTGATGCTTGGGCTCATAGGCGGCTATATGTTCGTTGAAAGCCTTCAGTCCATGAAAAAATCGAGACGAATTGAACGGCCGAAACCTCAAAAAGAGTCCGGATACGCTAGATTCATCGGGAGCCTTCCATGGCAAATGGAATTCAAAAGATCAGGCATCCGGTTGTCGGTGCTGATGCCTCTGACACTTGGAGTAATCGTGGGAATCCTGGCGGCTATCATGGGTGTTGGCGGCGGATTTATCATGGTTCCCGTAATGGTTTATTTGCTTCGCATGCCCATGCACGTTGTTGTGGGCACAAGCCTTTTCCAGATTCTTTTTACTTGCATAAACGTTACCATCATGCAGGCATGGAAAAACCACACGGTGGATTTCATCCTGGCTCTTTTGCTTCTTTTGGGATCAGCTATCGGAGCGCAGGTGGGAGCGAAGATCAGCAAGAACTTAAAAGGCGACCAGCTCAAAATATTGCTGGCCTCTCTCGTTCTTATAGTAATGGTCAAAATGCTGTATGGTCTTTTAATCAGGCCGGATGTTCTGGTGGCCTACATAGGAGGGCACTAGGATGAAGAGACGATATTTGATTTCCGCAGTAGTAATATTATTCCTTCTGACGCACACTTTCCTCTGGGCTCAGGAAACACTACAATTAAGTATCAACCCCGCATCTATAAGCATTGGTACGTTTTATGACGGTACGGATATCAGCGTTTCAGGGAACATCCCCGATGACTGTGAAGTTGTCGCGGTATTTACCGGTGATAGTAATGTATTACACCTTAAGGAGAAAGGTAAAATTCTCGGCTTACTGTGGATGAATTTGAATACATTGACTTACAAAAATGTTCCCAGCGTCTTTCTTGTTTCAAGTCAAAAAAGAATCGAGGAGATGACCGGTCAAAATGAAGACGAAAATTCAAGCATAAAAAATTCCGGCTTTGCAGGTTTAAGTAAGTTAATCACTGTTGAATCTGAAAATTCCGACCCCCGGATCTCCGTCGCGGAACTTTTTAACCTTAAAATACAAGAGGAGCTTTATCAGGAACAAACCGGGAATATCTCATATAACGCCCCTGTTCAGGGCTATAAATCCTTTAGTATGAAAATAAATATTCCATCCCGTCTTTCACCGGGCAACTACACGGTCAATGTATATACGGTGCGGAACGGACAAATTATCGGCCGCACGGAAAAGCGTGTTGAAGCCGGACTCACCGGGATCCCTGCTTTTATTGCAAACCTGGCGTTTGACCATAGCCTCATGTATGGAATTCTGGCGACAATTATTGCAATAGCCGGAGGCCTGGTGGTAGGATATTTTTTTCAGGGCTCTAAAGGAGGATCACATTAAAGGAGTTTTGGCGGAATGAAACTGACTGCCGGTCTTCATGCGGAACATCCTTCTTTTTGGAGAAAGAAAAAACCTGCTGTTTTATTCAGCACGCTTTTCAAAAAGTTCAGGTGTATCCTTGAGAGAAACATCAGAATTATGGAACTCATGGCGGATATCGGCGACAAACTGAGCGGGGAATATATTTTTGACCGGCAGTATATCCATACCGTAACAGAAGAGCTTAACAATCTTCTGCGGCTGCACATTTCAGACCTGGACGATCTGGAACAGAAAAAAAACACGGAACTTCTTAAATCTTTTGAACGGATTTATAACCGGATCAGGGAGGAGATATCCGGAAAGCGCCCGGATTCTGAAATCCCTTTCACCCGGTTTCCGGAAGAGCTTTTGACCGCTCCAAATCACGCATTGGATGAGTTGGGAAATGAAAACATCATTATGGGCGATATACAAAATATTTTAAAATTGCCTGTGCCTGATGGATTCTTCGTTACCACAAGCGTCTTTTCCGATTTCATGAAACATAATGATCTGATGCCGCATGTGAGAGAATGTCACGGCGGGCTGGAAAAAAGCGAAGGGAAATCCGCCGGAAAAGCATTCAAGAATCTCAGGACTATGATCCTTAACGGAGAAATTCCCATGCCTGTCGTCTGGGATATATCTGCGGCAACAGAGAGTATAAACAGGAAGGCGGGACGCGATCCGGTTTCATATGCCACACGCGGCTGCGAAAGGATAAGAGGGAAAGGATCCGCCTTTAAACCGCAATTCAAGACATTCCTTAATGTTCCCCGGAAGGACATCTTAACTGCTTATAAGGAGATAATAGCGGACATTCTTTGCTCACCGGGCGTAGAAAATTATCCGGAGAAAGATTTTGCCTTATCGGCAAGCTTTTTTCCCATGGTAGATTCAGGGACAAGCGGATTCATTCGTACATTGGACCCGGATTATCCCGAAAGAGAAACCATGATAGCGGGCGCCACATTTGGTCTGGGAGGGGGCATTAAAGATGTAATGGGAAATCTCGATCATTACATTATTTCCCGCGACCCGCCGCACCATATTCTGTCCATGGAGGTGACCAGAAAAGACCGGATGCTCACCCTTCGTCGCGAAGGCGGAACCGTATGGATGAATATTCCGCACTATACATGCAGAGCTCCCAGCTTAAAGCCTTCCCAGATCAAATGCCTTGCTGAAACCGCCATCCTGATTGAAAGATACTTCAAGCGCCCTCTGGAGATCATGTGGTGTTTTGACAGAAAGGAGAATCTTTTCATCTTGCGGACAAATCTTCTCAACATCCGCAACGGCAATGCTGATTCGATGTTACCTGTTGAGGCCGCTGTCCGCAATGCTAAAGTGTTTTTTTCAGGAAAAGGGACTGTTGTCCAGAGCGGAATAGCAACAGGGAAGGTCTATGTTGTCCGTAATGACGAAGATCTTGAACGATTCCCGACCGGTTCCATTCTTGTCAGCTCACAGACCTCGCCCCGCTTTTCGAGAGTCATCCTGAAAGCAAAAGGGATACTTACCGGCATTGGTTCGCCCACCGGACATCTGGCAACAATGGCGCGCGAATTCCGCGTCCCGGCAATAGTTAACTGCGGAGCTGCGGTAAAGGAATTGAAAACCGGTGATGAAATAACTATTGATGCCGCTTACAATGTTGTTTATCGCGGCGCCGTAAAAGAGCTGCAACGCTACGGCCTCATGGAAGAAGATCTTTTTGAAGAGTCGGAAGAGTATCTTCTGCTCCGGCGGCTTTTGAAGCATATAAGTACTCTGAATCTCATTGACCCTTACAGCAGAAATTTTACCCCTGCGAGGTGCCGCACGTATCATGACATTATGCGCTATGTTCATGAAAAAGCGGTGCAAAGAGTTATTGATCTCAGCAGGATATATAAACACCGGCGACATGTCCCTGTCCGTCGCCTTGAGACCGATATCCCGCTGGGAATCTTCATTGCTGAAATAGGGGAAGAGGTAAAGCCGGGAGCCGGAAGCAAAATTCAGGAAAATGAAGTCAATTCCGTTCCCATGAGAGCGCTCCTTAAGGGGCTTCATGAGTCAGGAATGTGGAGTACAAAACCCTTGTCCGTAGATATGGGAAGCTTCATGTCAAGCCTTACCAAGACATTCAGTTACTCTCTCTCCGGACCGGATCACACGGGCATGAACCTCGCCCTGATCTCAGAGGAATATATGAACCTTAACCTGAAACTTGGCTACCATTATACCATTATCGACGCCTTCATCGGTGACTGCTCGGAGGAAAACCGAATCTCTTTTCGTTTTTTCGGAGGGGTAACCGACCTGTCCCGCCGTTCAATGCGGGTTAAGTTCATCGGAACGATTCTTGAAAGGTTCGATTTCCGGGTTGAATCTCATGGTGATCTTATAATAGGAAGAATCAAGAAAGCTGCAAAATCAAGGATGATCGGAAAAATGAAATTGATAGGCGGACTTATCGGCTATACCCGGCAACTGGATGTTCAAATAAGCAGCCAAAATTCTCTTTCTTCCCGTGTAGAAGACTTTATTAATAAAATCGAGGGAACAATGGAGGTGGACGGTGAACAACATGACCGATAGCGGAAACAACTTGAAAAAACTGCAGATCCTGATTCTGGACGATGAGCCGATAGTTTGCAAACGTCTGAAACCTGCATTTTTAAAAGCCGGTTACGAAGTTGAAACATATACGGACAGCGCAAATGCTATGGCCCGAACACTGGAAAAAAATTTCGACATTGTCATCACTGACCTGAAAATGGAAGGAATGAGCGGTATGGAATTTTTGACCGAAGTAAAAAAACAATCCCCGCGAACGGAAATAATAGTCATAACCGGGTTTGCAACTCTGGAGGCGTCGAAAGAATCTTTTCAGAAAGGAGTATTTAATTTTGTCGCAAAGCCGTTCAAGCTGACCGATATACTTGAAATGGTGACGCAATTGAAAAATGAACGCTTTAAAATGTAGTATGGCTTCATATGAAAAGATCTCTATCCATATTCCGGCAGAAGTCCTCTCAGGTCTCGGAAAGCTCCGAGATGATCAGGTCTTTATTTTCGAAATTCCAGATGATTCTCGGCATGAATACGAAAATCCTTGAAAAAATGCTTATGATGGAGCGCATGCTGGGCGGCGAGTATATCTTCGATAAAACCTTTCTGGAAAACTCGGTAAGCGAAGTAAGCCCTTTGGTTTATCAGGTTGTTTACAGTCTCAATGCCATGACGGAAAACAGGTTTCCCGAACTCTTTGACAATTTTCAGGCCATAAAGGGATACCTCGAAGATATTTTGTCAGGTGGATTGGGCCCGTATGCCGACAGCCTCACCCTGCCCTATTCGGCAATCCGCATGGAAATGATACCTCTTGCCGGACAACTTAGCACAGGCCTGGCTGAACTGGGCCATCATACGGGCGTTAATACACCGGACGGCTTCGCAATTACTACTACCGGCGTCGGAATATTCATGCGGGACAATGATCTTCATAATAAAATAAGAAGGATCGCATCTGAACCGTGGTCCCCCGAAAAACGCAATCAGATAACAGCCATTGTAAAGAGCGCCGGGATCAGGGACGAGCTGGAGCAGGCCATATCGGATGAAACCGGAAGTTTATCGGAAAAAACCGGACAGAATACACTGCTTGCCGTCACAGCCGGAACTGTCCTGAAAGAAGGATCGGATCATTACGCAGGTATTTATAATGTTTCCAGCGCCCATGTTCTTGAAGCATACAGGCAGAGCATAGCCGATTGTCTGGCAAAAGTAACGGAAAACCATCCCGGTGAAGTGCAGAACAAAGATATATCAATCGCCGTGGCCGTTCATACGATGGTCCGTCCAAGAATTTCCGGAACAGTTCACACACTGGATCCGCTGCATGTATCTCAGCAGTTGGCCATGGTGACCATCACAGCGGAAGATGCTACTTCTGAAAGCAATAATGCCGTGGAGCGCGCCGAATCATTCCTGGTCCAAAGATTTTATCCATTTGATCCTGTTGAATCGTTCATACGTTCGAAAACGGCGGATGAAATGCTGCCCGATCGCAAAAGAAGCCTCTCTGTTCTGCCCGGGGGCCTGCGCCGCGGATCTTCCCTGATACGCAAAGAAAGTCTTATATCCGTGGTCGAATCGGCAATGGCTGTTGAGCGCACATTCGGAAAACCCCAGAAAGTCTATTGGGCGGAAGAAGAGACGGGTCGTATAATTATCATGAGAACCGAGCCCTTTTCCGCTTCTCCCGGTGATGATATCTCATTAGATGCGCTGAATGAGCAACTTGGGAACGCCGTGCTCCTTATGAAGGGAGGGGAAACCGCGCAAACAGGAGTCGCTACAGGCCGGATTGTGCATGTAACGCAAGAGAGCACCGGTGATTCCTTTCCTCTGGGCGCAATAGCGGTGGCACTAAAAGCAAGTCCGCATCTCAGCCCGATACTTCAACGCGCTGCCGGGCTCATTACAGAGACCGGATCCCCGGTCGGGCATCTGGCGGCCATTGCCAGGGAAATCCGCATCCCGGCTATTGTCGGCGCCGGACATGCCATGGAGCTGTTGAAGGAAGGAACCGTGGTCACCATGGACGCGGGAGACTGCAAAATTTATCAGGGAATCCTCGAACTCCTTGCACGGTACCGTTCATCCGGCATTGAGCTCTATCCGACTGACCCTGAATATATTACACTGCGTCAGCTGCTTCGCTGGATTATCCCTTTGAACCTGACCAATCCCGATTCTGCTGATTTCAAATCGGGCAATTGCCGAACCTTCCACGACATCATTCATTTTGCCCACGAGATGTCGGTTGAGGAGCTGTTAAACATCCAATCGAGGCACAGAGAACTTAAAGGGATTGCGACCCGGCGACTGGACCTTAACATCCCGATTGATATCCGGGTATTGGATATCGGAAACGGCATCTCGGACTCAAAGGGAGAAATGCTGCATAGCGGCGACATAATCTGCGTGCCGTTTAAAGCCTTTTTACGGGGCATTACAATGGAAGAAATGTGGGATAAGCGGCCCAGCTCTATCGGCCTTCGGGAAATATTTTCAGGAATGGACAGAACCTATGCCGCTCTCACCAATCAACCGGAATATTCAGGGCAAAATCTGGCAATCGTGGCAGAAAATTATCTTAATATGACACTTCGTCTCGGTTACCATTTCAATGTCATTAATGCCTATCTTTCCGAAAATCAGAATAAGAATTTTATTTACTTTCGCTTTGTCGGCGGATTCGCCTACAAGGAGAGGCGCCGGCTCCGGGCGGAACTTATTGCTGTTATTCTGGACAACATGGATTTTAAAGTAACCGTGGAAGGGGACCTGGTGATCGGCAAGCTTAAAATAGCCGACCGGGCACATATGGAATCCGCCCTCGTCAGCCTCGGTGAATTGACCGGTTTCACCCGCCAGCTCGATATCAGAATAGAGTCTGAAAATGATGTTGAAGAGTTTATAAGAATTTTTACCGAAAGAACCGGAAATTCAATCATGCGGGAAAAAACAACGAATAGGGCCTGATATGCTGGGACTGATCAGAAAATACTGGAGAAAATACCAGACCATAAAGCTTGGTAAAGCGGAAGAAATCATTCGCAATCTGAAAATTCGTTATCACACTTTCCGCATTCTTCTGATAAATAATGACCGGGCGCTGAAAATACTAAATGAAATCGATTTGAGACTTAAAAGGAAAAACAGGTTTTGGCAGGATTTGGGAAATGAGACGGACGAACTCATCGGAATATGCTACGAGCTTGTTGACGGGCTTAACCGCTTAAGCGGCAATAAATTTATTCAGCTCTATAAATTGCACAAAATGCTCAGCGAATCCATCCGGAAAGAGCTTCCCGAGGTATCCCTGAAAGCCGGCAAAGGTCCTTATTGCCTCTTTCTCGACGAAATCATGCCGGATACGAAAAAAATGGTTGGAGGCAAGGCTGCCTCCCTGTCCGATTTAAGAAGAATTTCCATACCGGTTCCAAACGGCTTCGTTATTACAGTCGGAGCCTGTCAGGAGTTTCTCCGGGCAAATGACCTCGAAAAACCTCTCCGCCGGCGCCTCCGCAATCTTGAGTCCGATGAACATTTTCTAAGAGATCTTGAGGCAATTGTCAGGGAAATCCGTGAAATGATTCTTTCCGGAAGATTGACAACCGAGCTGGAAAATGCCTTCCGGAGCGCATATACTAAACTGGCCGGGCCTCAACAGGAATCCATCTCTGTCCGCAGCAGTGCCGGCGTTGAAGATCAGGCCGCACATTCCTTCGCCGGGCAGTTCAAAACCGTTTTAAATGTTACATCCTTTGAAAGCATGGTTGAGGCTTTCAAAGAAGTTCTGGCAAGCAATTTCAACGCAAGGAGCATTATCTACCGATTCCACGCAGACCTCCCCTTGACCGATTTTGATATGGCTGCTCTATGCCAGATCATTGTAAAGGCCAGAACTGCAGGAGTTCTTTTCACGATCAACCCCGCTGTTCGGGAAAGTGAACGAATGTTTGTGAGCGCGGTTGCGGGACTCGGAAGTCTGGCCGTCAGCGGTGAGGCGCCGGCAGATCTTTATCATCCGTTGCGTTCGGCAAAAGAAACCGAAATTCCGGCCGAAATAGTTGAAAAAACATTCAAGGAAGTATGCTCTCCGGAAGGTGGGGTACGCAGGGTGGAAGTTCCGGCTGCAGAAAGATTCAGGCCTTTGCTTTCCCGGGGAGAAATCAACAGTTTAGCAGGCTTAGGCCTGATTATTGAGAGTTTCACAGGGAAACCGCAGGACATAGAATGGGCAATAACCGAAGAAGGAACTGTTTATATCCTGCAATCCCGCCCTTTCAGGTTGAGTCAGAAAACATCCCGGTTTCCGGAAACACCGCAAAGCGAAATTCTCTTCCGGGGAGGAGTCGCGTCCTCTTCGGGAAGGAGCATCGGAAAAGTAAAATTAATTCATTCATCGGTTGATCTTGAAGGACTTGAGTCCGGACCTGTAATAGCCGTTCTCCATCAAAGCCTTGTGGAAGCCGTCCGCAGTATGCAATATTTCAGCGGCATCGTTGTAGATAAAGGCAATCCTGCCGATCACCTCTCCAATCTTGCCAGAGAATACGGGATTCCAATGCTGACCCGCACGGAAAAGGCTACCCGAACCCTTCAGAATGATCAGTGGATCATTCTTGACGCCGACCGGAGCAGA
>CAZOEH010000015.1:0-18861 GCA_964578785.1 uncultured Desulfonema sp.
CCAGGATGCCATCATTTATGACAGCCCTGTCACCGATACTATAAAGAAATTCACATATATTGAGTTAAGAGATCTTGTCGCAAGGTTTGCCGGAGCACTCTCCTCCCTCGGCGTTGCCAAAGGGGACCGGGTTCTCATTTATATGCCCATGATTCCGGAAGCAGCCATTGCGATGCTTGCGTGCGCCCGCCTCGGAGCCGTTCATTCGGTTGTTTTCGGAGGATTCGCATCAAACGAGCTTGCAACACGGATAAACGACGCAAAACCTAAAGTAATCGTTTCGGCCTCATGCGGTATTGAAGTAAAAAGAGTGATACCCTACAAGCCGCTTCTGGACGGCGCCATTGAAATGGCCAAATCAAAACCGGATCACTGCATAATTTGCCAGCGTCCCATGGAAACCGCGAACCTGATTCCGGGCCGGGATCTCAGCTGGAATGATGTAATGGCAAAAGCCAAACCGCACGACTGTGTCCCGGTCGCATCTACAGACCCGCTCTACATTCTCTATACTTCCGGCACTACAGGCGTTCCGAAGGGGGTTGTGAGGGACAATGGCGGACACATGGTGGCGCTGAAATGGACCATGAAAGCGATCTATAATGTTGACGCAGGAGATGTTTACTGGGCGGCATCCGATGTCGGATGGGTTGTCGGGCATTCCTATATAATTTACGGCCCTCTTTTAAAAGGCTGCACGACAATACTTTTTGAAGGTAAGCCGGTAGGCACGCCCGATGCCGGCGTCTTCTGGCGGGTCATATCGCAGCATAAGGTAAAAACCATGTTCACGGCGCCAACGGCCTTCAGAGCAATAAAAAGGGAGGATCCGAAAGCCGAGCACATGAAAAAATACAATCTCTCCAACTTCAAGTATCTGTTTCTGGCAGGCGAAAGGCTTGATCCGGATACCCTCCACTGGGCCGAAAGGAGCATAGGTGTTCCTGTAATCGATCACTGGTGGCAGACGGAAACCGGTTGGGCGATAGCCGCAAACTGCGTCGGCCTGCATCATTTCACGGTTAAACAGGGGTCTCCCACAAAACCGGCGCCCGGCTGGGATGTCAGGGTCGTCGATCCAGGCAATAATATAGTAAAACCCGGAGAAATAGGCGCCCTGGTCGTGAAGCTCCCCCTTCCCCCCGGTACTTTACCGACTTTATGGAATAACGATGAAGGATTCATCAATTCATATCTGAAAGAATTCCCCGGATATTACAAGACGGCGGACGCAGGTTTTATTGATGAAGACGGGTATGTTTACGTAATGACGCGGACAGACGATGTAATCAATGTCGCCGGCCACCGCCTTTCAACAGGCGGCATGGAAGAGATACTGTCCGACCATCCCGATGTTGCCGAATGCGCCGTGCTCGGAGTTGAAGACCAGCTGAAAGGACAGGTTCCGATAGGTTTCATAGTGCTGAAAGCCGGAGTTACGCGCAGTCAGGATGAGATAGTAAAAGATGTCGTTAAGATGGTAAGAGACAGGATCGGTGCGGTCGCGTCCTTTAAAACGGCGACGGTTGTAAAACGCCTTCCCAAAACGCGCTCAGGCAAAATACTGAGAGGAACCATACAGAAAATCGCCGACAACAAGGAGTTCAAGATTCCGGCAACAATCGATGATCCCGTAATTTTAGATGAAATGAGAGACGCCCTCGTAAAAATCGGGTACGCGGGAGCAAGGAAATAATCCTGCAGATAAACCAGGCCGGTCATTGATTCTTAAGTGAAATCAATGACCGGCGCTTCAAAAGATAACGATTCCGGTTAAATATTTTATTGCATCCCCCGCCTGATAAACGCTTTTTCATCATTTGCGGAACATCCGATTAAAGAGACTTTACAGGCAATCGGTTTTGCCGTTTTGCAAGACCGGGATCAGACTTCGCCAATCCGCCAGAGGTCTTTGGCGGACTCCAATCAGCCATATACAGTCCCGTAAAATAAGCTATGAAAAACTCTTCCGTAATATTTAAAACTTTTCAGAAACTGATGAAAATTCCTTGTATTAAAGTCGATTCCATGTTATCTGGCATCTTGCTTTTTATCTTATTTATTATATTCGTCGGAAGTGATATTAAATTATTTTAAAATATTTTTTATTGCGGATATAAGTTTTTATAAGGAGGGATGTCAGATGGAGCAGGACAATAAAATACGGAATCTTACAATGATTATTCTGTTTGGTGTTTTCTTGCAGGCAATTTTCATGTTTGCAGAGGCCAGGGAGACTCCCAACAAGACGGCGGTGGCATTTACAAAAGCGTACTTCACGCTGGACAGATCCATGTCCGGCTATCTGTGCAAAACTCTGGCCCCGTCCGAAGACGGAAACATTGTTGAAGATTATATTCAAAAATCCGAACAGGAAGCGGCGGAACGCGGCCTGAGTCCTGATGTCATGAAAAGCAGATTATTCAACGTCGAAACCGAAACAATCAGCAGAAACGATAAAGAAATCACCTTAAAAATATCAGCAGACAGAATAATGGCAATCAACCCCTTATACGCTCTTGTTTCAAAACTGTTCCAGCTGGGTAAAGTTCACAAGGTGGATGAGACCATTACCGTGATAATGGAAGACGGCAAGTGGAAAGTCTGCGGCAAACCCTTCTCGATGATTTAAGACCTTTATAAAGCGGAGCCCGGTTTATTATATCACCGGACTCCACCCTGCAGGCAGCAACAAACAGATGGAGACTATCTACGCTAATATACAAAATATCGCACGGCGGATAGCCTCCGGGCATTCCCTTCCTGATTTCTACAAGGACCACGACCCTGAAGTAAAATGTTCACTTAATGTCTTTTCAACAAATCCTCTTGTCGTAAAACTTCACCGTTTCGTAGCTGAACACCTTGAAGACGATTATGGTCACGGTCTTGATCACGCAATGAAGGTAACGCTGGACGCCGGAGCTCTCCTGTTTGTTGAAAGCGGGCCCGCAGGTTATACAGAAAGCTTTTGCAACCGCAGGGTCGTACTGCTGCAATGCGCCGGACTTCTTCATGACATGAAACGGAAGAAAAAGAATCATTCCGTGGAAGGCGCCGCATTTGCCCGCGAAACGCTCAAAGATTATTCGTTTACATCCGGAGAACTGGATGACATTTGCACGGCGATACTGAATCATGAAGCATTCAGGGAAACGGTCGAATCGAAAACACCCGAGGGACAGCTTATTTCCGACTGCCTTTACGATGCGGATAAATTCCGGTGGGGTCCTGATAATTTCACTAGCACTTTATGGGAAATGGTATCTTACCGGAATCCCCCGTTTTCCGAATTTGTCGCGCATTATCCGAAAGGAATGCAAAGCCTTTTAAAAATACGGGATTCTTTCAGGACGGAAACAGGAAAAAAGTATGGACCCGGATTCATAAATATAGGAATTTCCATCGGGGAAGAGCTCTTAGGTATAATAAAATCCGATTATGCCCACCTGATATGACTGATATTATGTAAACCGCAGATCTTTCGATGTCAGTTTTTCTTCAGCCCCCTGCTGAATATTTCGAAGGCCAGCCCAAGAGTCTCTTTCAGATAATCCTTATCGTCATTAATTATCTTTTTGCTTGATTCCCAGAGAATGACCCCTGAAAAGAGAGCCCAGAAAATATCGGCAAGGGCAACAGGATGTTTTTTAATATAGATTCCTTTTTCAGCCCCTTCTTCAAAAATAGCAGCGATCGTTCCGAGGGATTTACGCGAAAGGTCCTTTATCTGCAGCAGGAGCTGGGGAGAGAGGTTTTTTAATGTTTCGCTCGACTGGAGGTGAAACATGTTTATTATAATAAGCGGATCGAACTCATAAACATCGTACATTGCCTCGATCAAAAGTTTCATCTTATCTTCGGTCTTTAATCCTTTTTCTCTGTTTACATGCTCCAGGCGTATCAGAAGATACTGGAGTATCCTCAAAGACAACGACGCGTAAAGTTCTTCCTTGTTTTTAAAATACAGATACAAAGTACCGGGGCTCAACTCGGCCTCGCTGGCTATATCCTCCATGGTTGCCTTGTTGAAACCTTTACCTGAAAAGACCCTCTTTGCGGCGACTATTATCTGCTGCCTCCGCCTCTCTCTTTCTCTCTCTTTCCTCTCCTGAATACCCATCAAACCACCTCATTATGAATATAATTTATTTTCGAAACATAAAAATAAATTATTTACTGTATTTAGTCAACTTTTTTAGTTTAATATTTTTTAGTTTAATACGTAAAATTAAAAATATTTAACAAGTTATGCTTTATATCCATCACAGCCATACCGCAAGAGATCTTTGCATAAAGTCTCTGTCAGAATATCCCAAGTGTAAAATCAGTTACGATCATCCTGTAACCTGTTACCCCGGTAAAGAGAAGGTATGAAAACAGGCATAACAGGGTAAGCCTCTTCCGTATCAAGGGCAGTTTATGGGAAAGACTGCTTATCTTCCCGAAAGACTCCAGAATCCCTGCGCCGAGTCCGGAAACAACTCCTGCAAGAAGTGCGGAATATAAAATATAACCGATATACCCGTATTCTTTCTGTAGTATGCAAAAAGGGCAGTGATGAGTAGGCAGCTCATAAAAATAGAGAGAGATAAAAGATATCAGCGAGACGCAGGATAAGATAAAAAAGATGCCGCCGGAAAAAGAGAAAAGGATGCCCGCTTTTTTCTTAACCAGATATATTACTCCCAGTAAGAATGTAACCGCAAAACTTGCGTAAAATCCGGCCATGCTGGCTTTCACCGGCAATCCGGCGATATCCGAACCGACCCTTTGTGTATCGGAACCGAAAAGGCTTCCGCAGCAGGATGTAATCACATCCGCTTTCATATTGGTGAAGTACAGCAATTGAACGACCGATTCGGATAAGATCAGCGGCATCAGCAGAAGAAGCATCACATATTTTTTTTTGATAAGAGGATAATCGTAAGCCTGGTTGTCGGTATAATTTACTATCAGCCAGAGCCCGGCCAGAATACAATTGAGTATCTTCAAAAGAAAGGCGGGATAACCATACGGATCTACGTTAAGGGAGCCGGCGGCGCACATAGCCCCGACAAACAGGTTATGAAGGCTGTCCGCCGTGTAAATATACAGAAATAATGAGGCGATCTGGAAACACAGCATGTAGGAAATGACCGTTGATATCAGGTATGTCCTTCTTTCCAGATCCAGCTGCTCTTCGCTGCCGCTTCGTATATCCCACCGCCTGATAATCATGATCCCGAACCAGGAAGAATAAAGAATCATCCCGGTGATAACCAGGGATACAAGAAGAAGAGTTACTATGGCAGGATGAAGGATCATGTACCGCTACCATAAATCATGCCGTCCCTGACATTGATTATCCGGTCGATCATGCCGGCGTCAAACACAAGAGGATCATGGCTGGCGATTATTATGGTTTTTCCCTGATCCTTAAGTCCGGAAATTATCTCCATGAATTCTACGGATAATTTGCTGTCCAGGTGCGCTGTAGGCTCATCGGCAATAATTACAGGAGGGTCATTCATAAGAGCCCTGGCGATTGCCACCCGCTGCGCCTCTCCTCCGGAAAGCCACTCCACCTTAGCCGACGCCCTGGCCCCGAGACCGAAGGTGTCCATAAGCGTATGCGCCCTCTCCGCAATAAAACCATGTTTCCGGCCAAGCGGATAAGAGGGAAGCAATATATTTTCAAGTACGGTAATCCCTTTAATCAGGTTGAATTGCTGGAATATGAAACCGAACATGCGTCTCCGGATCTCAGTGAGAAATCTTTCGGGCAGGCTCGTTACCTCCAGCATCTTTATCTCTCCGTTATCCGGCAGAATGCCGTTGAGAAAAGGAAGGTTATCCATAAGCTCAATACGGCCGGATGTTGGCCGCGCCATGCAGCCTATGAGGCTTAAAAGCGTTGTCTTGCCCGAACCGCTGGGTCCTTTAAATACCGTTACCCGGTTTGCTTCAATCGTAAGCGTAACTCCGCTTACTGCGATATATTCATTGGGTTTGGCGAGGTTAAATCCTTTTCGTACGTTAAGCAGTCTTATCATTTCTATGACCTCATTACCGAATCGGGATCTATTATCGCCGACCGCCAGGAGGGAACCACCGTCGCGGCGGTATAAGGCACGACCGTCAGAAGAAAGAGGACCGCAACCTGATAAGGATCTATATAGGGCGTTATCCTGAAATCAGGATAAATCACTGACCAGCCTTTTAATGCCGGCGCAAAAAGAAAAGCTGATGAAAAGAATATATGCCCGTATGCCAGCAGCAATCCGGTGCAGAACGAAAAAAAGGAGATTATAGCCCCTTCATATGTTTTTACCGCGATAACATCGGATGTTTCCCATCCGATTGCTTTTAATATGCCGATTTCCCGCCTTTCTTCAGCGCTGAGCCCCGAGGCCTTCTCCCAGGCAAAGATAACAAATGAGAGCAGCGCCATTGAAATAAGCACGATCAGGATTCCGCCGCGCCAGTCGAAAACCGAGTCATAAGTCCGTATCATCTCATCCCGGATGATAGGCCTCGTGTCCGGGAGAAGTTCGGATATTTTATTCGCGATAGTAATCAGTTCTTTTTGATTTCTCACAGTGGCGACTATATCGGTTGCCGCTGCGGGGGATAACCCGAAGAAATCCCTGAAGTCTTCTTCCGATATCAGTATAAGATCAGCGGAAACAAGTTCCGATTCGGATGAGAGTATATCATCAACCATAAAGTTATGATTAACGCCGTTATATCCCCTGAACGACAGGATATCTTCCCGGAATAACATCCTGTTTCTGGCTATCCCGTTGCCGATAATGATCTTGCCCCGCGCAGGCGGTTTATTCCGGGGAACCATAAGCGTATAGTTGGATCCCGCGGCAGGATCATAATAGTAGCCCCACAGCCTGATGTCGGCGGATATGACCCCCCGGATCTTTCCGATCCTGTCCAGATAATCCAGTGGAATGGGTTCATATCTTCCGCACAGAATCCGCTGAATTACCATTTCGGGCGCCTCTTTGAGAATAAGCGAGGCTTCCCTTTTCATCGCCTGGGTAAAAAACATGGCTGATCCAAGCACGAATACAACAAGTGAATATACGAGAAACAGGCTGAAGTTTTTGGCCTTTCTTCTCATCAGCGAGGAGAGGGTAAAATCCAGAATACTCCTTTGTTTCTCAATCCAGTTTGACATTGTTCCTCCGTATGCCCGCGGGAGGACCGGCAACTGAACCGGCCGGAAAATGTTCAAGAGAGGATGGGTGATCCTGAAAGGCCGAATGCAAATCCGCCTGTGAGAGATTGCGGGTATAACGCGCCTCTGTGAACAAACATAAATCGGTAAGTTCCAGATTCTTTACCAGCCCGGCCATATGTTCTGTCCCGGAATTACCGGTCCGCCGCTGAATTGAAGCGTGAATAAACATTACGCCCAGAAGCAGTAAACTTATGCAAAAAAACACCATGCAGATATTTGATTTCCTGGCGGAATCCGGGATTATTTTATGGTTATCCATGCCCATCCTCTGAAGGAAAAACTTCTTCAATCAAGGGTTTTTATGATCTCCCTGGTAATTTCGGGGAATTTCAATATTCTCTTTCCCTTGTGATCGGTTATAAACTCTCTTGCATCCGCTTCTTTATCAAGAGGAATGAGTTCGAGTCCCATAGGACCGTAAACATCACTCCCCTCGACGAACCAGGCCGAATGAGCATCTATCCATGTGAGTCTGTAATAATCTTTTACCGTAATGCTCAGGATGTCTTCTTTTTTATTCCGGGAGTCATACCGCTTCATATCGAAAAGATATTTGAACATATCTTTGGCCCCGTCGAAATAAAGGCGGGAGCCGTTCCTGAAGACGATAACAGTAGTCCAGTCCGGATACTTCTTCACAAACATTCCGCATACAGGACATTTGTCTTTATCCGAAGGCCCGGGTACCTTAATCTCCGCAGCCTCTGAAGCGAAAGCCATCAGTAATAAAAAGGTGAGGCAAACAGCCGGAAGTATTTTAAAGCGCGTCCCGAATATCATTTCTACACCTGCCTTTCCAGTTCCCCTGACCTCTCAAGCCTTTCAGCTTTTACACTTAGCGGCTTATGGCTTGGCTTATGGCATTGATGGTTATTACTTTTTCTCCTTCATCATTTTCATTTTCATCATTTTCCTTCTTTCACGGATCATCTTCGTATCATTGCTCAGATCCTTATATGCGGCTTCAAGAGCTTCTTCGAATCCCGCGATAGTGCCGCCGTTTTCCTTCTGAAACTTTTCCGCGTCAGCCTTTTCCGCAAAAGCCCACTTGGCGTTTTTTGTCATTACGCCCTGTTTTCCGCCCCCGATAACCCACGTCGCTTTTTCCGCGTCGATTAATGCCTTTGTGCCGTAATCCCCCACCTGAATCGTCTTAGGCGTTTTATCCAGGTTCAAAGCAAGATCGACGGAAACACAGTGAAGACTGCAAGTGCCGACGCTCGTGCCGTCGTCGTATTCGATCATCATCCGGCTGTGCGCAAAAGTCTCCCGGTTCATACCGCAATACTTGCATGCAGGCATCTCCTTCACATCATTATCGACCGCCCGGAGAGCAACACTTCCCGTTAAAAGAAAAAAAACGGCCAACATGCAACATACTGATTTTTTCATGACATCTCCTTTCGTTTAATCGTCTTTTTCAACCTTAATTGGCGACAAACCCTTCCATATGCGAACGGATTTGAGATTTTAAAGACACTTACTTCCTGTTTTTTAACGCGATGATATAGTCAATGACGTTTTCGATCTGTTCCCTGGTCATTTTATTCTCAAATCCCGGCATCTTCTCTTTCCCCTTTCCGGTGATCGCTATCATCTCTTCCCTGTTCATTCTGCTGGTCCTCAGAGAAAGTTTATTCGGGTCAACTTTCAACGCCCTGGCCACTTTCGGTAAATTTTTGTTCGACCGGTGGCATATCGAACACTTGGCATTAAAATCGACTTTGGGATCGGCCATGACATCGGCCGGTGCGGCAAGCACAAATAATATAAGCGCGATTAACATTTTTTCCATTAGCGGCCTCCATGACATCTTTGCATGATGTTCTCTTTGGATGATTACTATAAAGTTTGGTTTCTGGTCTCTGGTTTACGGTTGCTGATTTTTCGTTTTTAACCAGAAACCAGGGACCATAAACCAAAAACCTAAGTTTTTATTATAGAAGACTTAAAATAAGTTTTTTCAGAATTTCCGGAGATGCGCCGCCGAAAATTCTGTATCGGACAACACCGCTGCGGTCGATCACGTAGGTTCTGGGCACATCTTTCACGCCGTACAACGCGGCGCTCTTCCCCTCCATATCGGTCAGTATCGGATATGAAATCCCGAGTTCAGCGGCAAAAGCCTTTACGGTCTCTTTTTTCTGCCCGACGTTGACAGCCAGGATCTCAAGGCCCTTTCTCCTGTACTTGTCGTACATGCCATCCATGGCGGGCATCTCCAGCCTGCATGACGAACAGCCGATCTGCCAGAAGTGGAGAATAAACACCTTACCCCTGAGGTTTTCAGGGATCCTGACCGGCACTCCGTTCAATCCGGGAAGGACTATGGACGGCACCGTGTCGCCGATGCGCAGAGCGTTATTCGCTCCGGCTTCCGCGGCAATCAGCATAATCAGCAGAAAAAACAACATCCGTCTCATAGCTGCCTCACTTCCGCCGGGATTTGCCCTTTCTTCATCTCAAAGTTCCATTTCCAGATCTCGTAGATGGGCGGGTAAACGATCAGTTCCATAATGAAGGAGGTGATAATACCCCCCAGCATCGGCGCCGCGATGTGCTTCATCACATCGCCTCCCGTCCCCGTGGACCACATGATGGGCAAAAGCCCGAGCAGGGTGGTAGCCATGGTCATGAATTTGGGACGGATACGCTTGGCGGCGCCCTGTACGATCGCCGCCCGCAGGTCGGCAAGAGTGGTCAGGCGTCCCTCCTCCCGTGCTTTCTCGTAGGCCAGGTCCAGATAGAGGAGCATGAAGACGCCGGTTTCGGCGTCCACCCCGAGCAGCGCGATGAGCCCCACCCAGACGCCGATACTCATGTTATAGCCGAGTATATGGAGGTACCAGACCGCCCCCACCGCCGAAAAGGGAACCGCCAGGAGAACGATGGCCGTCTTCACCATGGAGCGGGTGCTGAGATAGAGAAGCAGGATGATCAGCATGAGGGTCACGGGCACCACCACTGTCAGGCGCTCCCGGACCCGCTGCATCGCCTCGTACTGCCCGCTCCAGATTACCGCGTATCCGGGCGGCAGTTCCAGCTTCCCGCGGAGCAGCCGGTCCGCCTCCTTGACGTAGCTTCCCGGGTCCTGACCGGCAACATCAATGTAGACATAGCCGGTCAGCAGTCCGTCTTCGTCGCGGATCATGGCCGGTCCGCTCGCCACGCTCACCTCCGCCAGCTGGGAAAGAGATATCTGCTTCTGACCTCCGGCTACCGGGACCAGGACGCGGCCGATCGCCTCCATGTTGCTGCGGAAGTCGCGCTGGTAGCGGACATTCACCGAATACCGTTCGCGCCCCTCGACTGTAACGGCGATGTTCTCCCCGCCGATTGCATTCTGTACCGCTCCCTGCGCCTCGTCGATGGAAAGACCGTAACGTGCCAGTTCATCACGGTTCCAGTCTATATCGAGAAAATAACCGCCGCCGGTCCGCTCGGCAAAGATGCTCCGGGTTCCCTTCATCTGGCGCAGGGCCGCCTCTACCTGTCCTCCGATCTGCTCTATCTGCACCAGATTCCCGCCGGTGATCTTGAGCCCCACCGGGGTGCGGATGCCGGTCGTGAGCATGTCAATCCGCCCTTTTATAGGCATGGTCCAGGCGTTGGAGAGGCCGGGGAGCCTGAGAGCCTCGTTCATCTGGCTTACCAGCTCCTCAGAGGAGAGTGTATCGGGCGAAACAGGGCGAAAGACCGGCTTCAGCCAATCCGGGGCCCACGAGGAATACCATGTGTCGACTTTGCGCCACTGGTCTTTGGGTTTGAGGATTACCAGTGTCTCGAGCATGGAGAAGGGCGCAGGGTCGGTCGATGTCTCGGCCCGCCCCGCCTTCCCGAGCACATTCTCGACTTCCGGGAACCCCTTGATGATCCTGTCGGTTACCTGGAGAAGTTTCTGCGCCTCGGTGACTGAGATCCCGGGCATTGTGGTCGGCATGAAGAAGAGCGACCCTTCGTCCAGGGGAGGCATGAATTCGGAGCCCAGCCTGTTGAACGCGGGTACGGTTACCAGAACAACGATGGCGGCGCCGGCAATGACCGACCACTTCCAGCGAAGAGACCACGACACAGCCGGTTCGTAGATGCGTATCAGAAAACGGCTGACGGGGTGACGCTGCTCGGGGCGGATGGTGCCCACCATGACTGCGTTCGCCGCACGGCAGAGCCAGAGAGGCCGGAACCGGAAGTCGCGGAGGTGTGTGAACATGAGCCGGAGCGCCGGATCCAGTGTAATGGCCAGGAATGCGGCGACGACCATTGAGAAGGTTTTGGTGTAAGCAAGCGGCTTGAAGAGACGCCCCTCCTGGGCTTCCAGAGTGAGGATGGGGAGGAACGATACCGCAATGACCAGAAGAGCGAAGAAGCTCGGCCCGCCCACCTCCTTTATTGCGCTGATGACCACGCCCTGATAATCGCCATTACGCCCATCCTGCTCCCATTTTTCCAGCTTCTTATGCGTCTGCTCCACAACCACGATGGATGAATCGATCAGATCGCCTATGGCGATGGCGATCCCCGCAAGCGACATGATATTTGCCGTGACTCCCATCATCCTGAAAGGGATGAACGAAATCAGGACCGCGAGGGGGATAGTGATAATGGGAATGACGGCGCTCGGAAAATGCCAGAGAAAGAGGAGCACCACAAGAGCTACCGTTATCATAACCTCGCTGAGAGTCCATTTCAGATTGTCGATCGCGCGGTAAATCAGATCCGAACGGTCGTATATGGGAACGATCTTTACGCCGGGAGGAAGACCGGGTTCGATCTCGCGGATCTTCTTCCTGACCCGCTCGATCACCTCAAGGGCGTTTTGCCCCTGGCGCATGACAACGATGCCTGATACTACGTCGCCGGTTCCGTTCAGGTCCGTCACACCCCGCCTGTAGTCGGGTCCGAGGGTCACATCACCCACGTCCCGGACGCGGATCGGGGAGCCTGTGTCGCTCACCGCCAGGGCGATATTGCCGAAATCCTCAACCGACCGCGCATACCCCCTTCCGCGAACCATGTACTCGGTTCCGCCGAACTCTATGAGCCGCCCTCCGGTGTCGTTATTGCTCCCGCGGATCGCTTCCACCACCCGGCTGACGGTAATGTTGTAGAACTGCAGCCTGTTGGGGTCGAGGTTGACCTGGTACTGCCGGCGGAAACCGCCTACGGGCGCCACTTCGGCCACACCCGGCACCGACTTGAGGTGATAGCGCAGGTACCAGTCCTGGTAGGAGCGCAGCTCGGCAAGACTCTGCTGTCCGGTAGTATCGGTCAGAACGTACTGGAAGACCCAGCCTAAGCCGGTTGCATCGGGTCCCAGCTCCGTCTGTACCCCCTGGGGAAGCCGCGGAAGAACCACCGAGAGGTACTCCTGCGTCCGCGAACGGGCCCAGTAGATGTCGGTGCCCTCATCGAAGATGACGTAAACGAAGGAATAGCCGAAGTCGGAGAAACCGCGCACGGTCCTGACTCCCGGAGCGCCCAGCATGGCCGTGACTATCGGGTAGGTAACCTGGTCCTCGAGGATGTCGGGGCTCCGGTCCCACCGGGAGTAGATGATCACCTGTGTTTCGGAAAGATCCGGTATGGCGTCGAGAGGAACGTTTTTCATGGACCACCACCCCATAACGGCTGCGGCGGCGATGAACAGAAAAACGACCAGTCTGTTGTTTGCTGAAAAATCAATTATCCGGTTAATCATGCGCGTGTCCGTTGTCGGTGGCTTTAATCTGCCCGCCTGTCATACCGGGAGCTGCTCCCGGAGAAATGTTCGAATCGCCTGCCGGCTTGGTCATAGATGTGCCTTTCAGGGCGCCTGGCATAGCCGCACCGCTTCCCTGACCTGGCATCATCGGGGGCGTATTACCGGATGCCGGAGGGAACATACCTCCCGGCATTTGTGAGGGCATAGGCGCGGGACCCTGCATTCCGGGCATAGCCGTACCGGTTCCCTGGCCGGGCATCATCGGGGGCGTATTGCCGGGCGCTGCCGGAATCATTGCGCCGGGCTTTTCCCCGGGCATAGGCGCGGGACTCTGCATATCGGGCATAGCCATCATCCCGGCTCCCTGCTCTTTCGGTACGGCTGTCATCATAGCGGCATGATCGTGAGGCACGGCTTTCATGTTCTCCGGCGCTGTTTTCTCCGTCATGCCGTGCGCTGAGTGATCAACCGCGGCTTTTCCTTTTACACCCGAAGAGGGAGCTGCCGGGGGCATATTCATCATATTCATCTGCGCCGCGGGAGAGCTTTTCAGATAATGTTCCGGATCCTTGCGGAACTCATCCCGTTCCTTTGATTCGCAGAAGAAGTAAGTCCGGCCCTTATATTCCAGAAACCTGCCCTCCTCCCTGGCGCGGTCTTCATCAATGTTCATTCCGCAAACCGGGTCGCGTGCGATCTTTCCGGTGATCCCGGCGGCGGCCTGCTGTATCCGGGACTCGGAATCGATCAGAAAATTTCCGGAGACGACAATCTTCTCGCCGGATATGAGTCCGCGTATGATTTCGATCCGTTCCCCAAGGGAGCGTCCTGTTTCCACCTGCCGCGGCTCAAAATAACCGTTCCCCAGGTCAACAAAGACCGTCTTTTTAAGTCCCGAATCGAGAACCGCGCCCACCGGGACGATGATGGCGGGCGGACCGCTTGCGGGAAGCTCGACGTTCACGAACATATCGGGGCGCATAATGTAGCCGGGATTCTTTGCCTCCAGGCGCAACTTCAGCGTGCGCGAGGCGGGATCAAACTGAGGCAATATGTTGCTTACCCCGGCATAAAGGGTCTTATTCTGGTAGGGAAGTTCCATCTTTACCCTCATTCCGGGTTTAAAATAGGAAGCCTCGGTTTCAAACAGATCGACCTGGATCCAGACCCTGGAAAGGTCGGCGATCCTGAAAAACTCTGCTCCCCGGTCGAAGCGAAGGCCGGGAGAGACATTCCTGTAAATAACAAAACCCGCGATCGGCGCCCGGATTTCTATAAACTCCGGTATCGTCCTTGAGCGTTCCATCTCTTCCACCTGGTAAGGACTCATCCCGAAATTGTAAAGATTCTTCCGGTAATACTCGATTTGCGCGTTTTCGCCTGCCAGCCCGGTATCCCTTGCCGCGTCTCTCAATTGCTTAAGCTGGCCCACGCTTAACCTGGTCGGCCGGGTTGCAGCCTTCTCACCCGGAGAGCCGTCCTTGCTGACATTGATCAGGTTAAAATAATTCTGAACAAGATTGCGGTATTCCAGGGAATAGAATGTAGCCAGAATATCGTTTTCCTTGACCATGCTGCCGGTGGTAACAGGAGATGTTTCTTCTATCCAGCCGTTGACCGCGGCATTGATCAGGTAGACCAGCGTCTCATCCGGTGTAACCCGCCCCAGCACCCTTAATGTATGGCTCCATGGGGCCTTTTCGACTGTCATCAGCTTGACGCCGATCAATTGCTGCTTCTCCGGAGAGATACGGATTGTTCCAGGGGGCATGGATGCCCGGAGCTCGGCTCCTCCCGCAGTGGTTTGATCCTGATCGGCATACACCGGCTCAAGAGGCATACCGCAGGGAGCGATACCCGGCTTATCGGACTTCAAGGCGGGATTCATCGGATCCACATAATGGAGGATCTTGCGCTCCGCCGTCTCTTTATTTCTGACACCCTGGTAGGTGACCCAGGACCCGGCAATGAAGGCGCCGGCGGCAATCAGCAGAAAAATCAGAATTTTGAAACGTGTGTTCATGCTCTATACAGGTAACTACTCAGGCAGTACCGCCATGGAACTGCAATAAACCGGAAAGTAGTATATCTCCCCGCCTCCTTCTAACAAAAATATATATTCCCCGTTATTTCATCTATTTCGTCTATATCGTCTATTTCAGCTATTTCATCATGGCCTTCATGCTTTTGCTGCATGGAGCTGCTAATTCGCTCTCATGCTCCTTTAAGCATTTTATCATCCTTCCCTGTGTGGGGCTGGTATCCTGACAGAACTTGACAATATCGCCCATACAATTCTGCCGGAAAGCCCTTTTTTCCCTGATCTCCTCACTTTTTTCCACCCGCGGCCCTCCAATCCCCGCTTCAAAATCCCTGCATGAGTCGGACAGCTCTTTTTCATGCTTCTCAAGGCACTCCATGAGGGCCATCATTCCGGCCGGGCCGGGCTGGATGCCGGGGCAGAATCTGGCTATATCCCCGGAGCAGGGGTTCTTATCCGCAGCAAATGCGTCAGATACATCCATTGCAAAGAGCCCTCCGAGACAGAAAAAACCGGCGGCAAGTATGATCAGATAAAAATTTTTGCTCTGTTTCATGTCAATCTCCTTTCGGCATTAACTGCATTGCCTGTAAAGCGGCTGAAAAAACCGCGTCATAATGTCCTTGTTCAAAGTTCACTGTCGATATTCGATGTTCGAAGTTCGATGTTCGATATTCGATTTTACTGCCCGCCTTGAATTTGATTCATCCGCATTTGCCGGGCATCCCTTATCTTCTGCTGTGTCTGCTCTATACTGCTCCTGGTAGGCGGCCATGTGCCGGAGCTGCCGACTCCCGGCCCTGGCGCCGATGGATCAGCTTGTGTAAAAGAAGGCAATGACGGCGAAGGCGTCGCTGCCGCGGGAAGATGCTGTGAGCCGGAAACCCCGATTCCCGGCGCCGGCAAGGTTACCGCATGCGCCGGAGCCGGCGCTGTCTGGGGAGGCGGAGTCACGGCTGACTGAAGAGGGGAGCTTCCGCCCGGTACAGCTCTCTGGGCTGCCGATGAAGCCGCTGCCTGCTCGCCAGCCCTTTTTTTCTGCTTGTCATCCAGCATCACCGTAAACTTGTCATCCTCCCTGGAAAGAACGATCCGGTCAGCTTCGATTCCGGATACGGTGTATCCTCTCAGGATCCCCCCTTTCTTCAGGGTTATCTGCCTTTTGCCCCGCCCCGCCGTTGTATAAGGCGCCTTCCTGTCTTCGACAAAAGCGACGCTCAGATCATCCGTTATCAGTGTTCCGTAAAGGACCACGTCCGGTCTCGGTATGACCTTCTCCTGCTGCTTATCCGGCGGAATCTTTCGTTCCGGGTGAAAAAGATTCTGATCGCTTATCACGGCATAATCTATATGAGCCAAATTCTGAGACGGCCCGGCCTTTTCCACTGACAATCCTGTCGTTTCCATCACCGCCGGCAGGGATATCACGGCAGGCTTCATAAGAGGGCCCGCCGGAAGAAGCACTCCCGCTGCAACAACCGCTGCGAGCAGGCCGTTTAAGACGTTCATGCTGAGAAAAAAATATCGCACCCCTGGCATCTTATATTCCTCTTACTTTGCGCCGCTGCCGAACAAGACTACCTTTATTGTTTTCAGCACAATGGCGGCATCAAGCAATAATGACATGTTTTTGACATAATATAAATCATACTCGAGCTTTGTCGCGCTCTCCCTGTGAGACGCGGCATAACAGTATTTAACCTGCGCCCAGCCTGTAATACCGGGTTTCACCACGAGTCTTTCACGGTAAAATGGTATCGCGAATTCCTTCTTGTCCGGTTTACCTATGAAATCAGCGACAAACTCGGGTCTCTCCGGTCTCGGCCCGATAAGGCTCATTTCACCTTTAATTACGTTCAGCAGCTGGGGAATCTCATCGATTCTGAGAAGGCGTATTACCGATCCGACCCTCGTGACCCTGTGATCTTTATCGCTCACCCAGACCGCCCCAGTGGCCTTTTCGGCATTATCGATCATGGAGCGGAACTTGAGCAGGGTAAAATTTTTCCCCTCCCTCCCGACCCGAAGCTGCCTGAAAAGGACCGGCCCCCTGCTCTCCAGCTTAATAGCAATGCCGGTCAGAAGAATTACCGGCAGAAACAGAAGGAGAAGCAGGGCTGATAAGAGAATGTCCAGAACTCTTTTAATCTTAAGAAAATATATCCTGGGACGATTCATGTGACAAAAGAGGAGCCACTGCTCGGTTACATGCCTCAAGGGGATCCTGCCTTCAAACTCCTCATAAACCGCCATCAGGTCTTTTATCTCGATTCCATGATAGTTACACCATATGATATTTTCAAGCATGCCTTTATACTTTTCATCCGGCATGGCGAGTATAACAAGGCCGGGTCTGTATTTGTCCACGATATCTCTCAGGCTGCCGTCATGATGAATTACCGGAATGCTCCTGATGTATCCACCGCTCTTTGCCGGATCTTTATCGAGAAAGCAGATGATCTCCAGCCCGTTCAACGGCTTTTTATCCAGCATTTCGTAAAGTTTTTTTCCGCTATTTCCGGCGCCGATTATTATGCATTTCTTTCTATAATACTTTGTCATGGCAAGCCTGCTGTAAAAGGCTCTTTCTCCGGAAACCAGCAGGAAAACGGCGGATATGTAAATCAGAAATACTCCTCTTCCCAGAGTAGGCTTGCCTATGAGATAAAAAAAGAAAATCGAAAGGACTGAGGATATAAAAATCGCGATGAATATGTTTAAAATTTCTCTTTTCGAAAGGAAATTTTTTCTGAAGTCATACAGGTCCATAACATAAAATACGATCAGGTATAAGAATATGTTTAAAATAAAAGGTGCTGGTTCCAGCTTCAGTGAAACTATCTGTATATGGGTTCCGAGATTGACCAGATAATATATATATGCCGATATAAACGGAGTTATGGCAAGAATTCCGATATCGCATATAAATAAGGTGAGTTGTTTCTTCGATACCCTGTTTGCAAAAGAGAGCATTACTTATCCCCGATTACAAAATATGATAAAAGCTCCGGAAAGTTCACAACTTATTTGAAATTATGACCGGGACCTTTATATAGCAATAGCAAACTACTTCAATTATCAATTGCAAATTACCTATATTATCAATTGCAAATTTCCTATATTATCAATAGCAAATTACCTATATTATCAATTGCAAATTTCCTATATTATCAATAGCAAATTACCTATATTATCAATAGCAAATTTCCTATATTATCAATAGCAAATTACCTATATTATCAATAGCAAATTACCTGCCAACCATCAAAAAACAGTCAAATATATGTCATTATCATTGATATCATATTGTTAAATAAAGATAAAATAAATTGAAGGCGGGAATCAGAGGCAAAAATTTAACCTCAATATTTAGCTGATCATCAATATTTTGAGGGTAAGACTCGAGCGGTTTAAAAAAAAGTTTGAACCGCTAAGACGCAAAGAACACAAAGGGTTGTAAAGAAATCAATGGCCTTGCAGGCGGCTGCCATGTTTATTCTTTTCTTCAATCCCTGATATAAAGTCTATCGTTCGGATTAAGGTTAAACAGCATAAAAATCAATCCACAAATAAGCGGATGTTTTTGGTTTGCCGTGAATACCCGGCAAAGCAAAAGAATATAAACTTTGTGTGCCTGGCGTCTTGAGCGAAGCGGGCGGTTAGAAAAAAGCTGAACAGCAAAAAAAGTACGTCGCACAAGAAATCCCGCAGATTGACACAGAGATCGCCCAAAAGGGCCATTTCCGGGAGACCTTTGAAGAACATTCAATTTTGACCAAGTACAAGGAAGACAAAAATTTTAACCGCAGGAATACATTGAGTATTTTGAGGATTGAAATTTGAGCCTGACGCAGTAATCGGGCAAAAGGGGGTGTTATGCAA
>CAZOEH010000016.1:0-18768 GCA_964578785.1 uncultured Desulfonema sp.
GCATGAATGTGAATGGGGAGAATATTGGTCTTGATTCTTTACCCATTGTTTCACGATGCCCCGTTTATTTCTCTCCCGAACGATGCAAAGCAATGGTCTGCAAGTATAATAACTGGATTCATTCTTCTGCTGCGATATATCGGCGCGATGCACTCTTAGCTGTCGGGGGTTTTATTCCGGAGCTGTATTCCTATTGTGACGTATTCGCGGGATTCGTCATCGCTCTTAAGCATGGTGTTTGCTATCTCCCCGAACCATTGGCGGCTTTTAGAATTACGGGTGGCAATTACCGCAGTATTTTTGAAAGACAGCCTGAGATTCTGTTTGAAGTGAAGGACTGCGTGAATAGATTAATAAAATCTTCTTATGCAGGTCTATTCCCAAATGAATTTATTGAAGAAAATGAAAGAGTGGCAATGTATAATTATAACCGATTATTACATTCCGAAAATATTATTTCGAAGATATATTTTTTTCTTCATTCCGGAAGAAAAATTTACTATCCTTTCGTACGCAAATGTTTGAAGTTTTCTCATCCGGTAGTTACCCGGAAATGCCGCCGGATTAAGATATGAGCAAAGGTCTCACGTTGATTAAAATTCCAAGGAGGTGCAAACCACTTCATGAGAGGGTTTGTTCAACAAAGTTTTTACGTCGGCTCAGCGCCGTAAAAACTTTTATACGTTAGCCGCTCTAACCCCAGGCAACCATATATCACAAATGCAAGGAGAAGTCTGATGATAAGGAAACTACAAACACTAATCCTCGATCCGGCACCGATACGAACTATAGCAAAGAAGATCATCAAAAAATTCTGCATAGGAAGCTATGAACAGCGTATAAGAATAGGAGCGGTAGACCGTCCACACTACGGCTATTGTGTTTATAATGCTGCCGTTTTAGCAAAGAAACTGGGATATCAACGAATAAGTGTCTTAGAATTCGGTGTAGCTGGGGGGAATGGACTTGTGAATCTTGAATACCACGCTCAAAAAATCTCGAAAGTGCTCACAATAGATATTGATATTTACGGCTTTGATAGAGGTGATGGTCTCCCAGTGCCCTTAGATTACAGAGACCTCCCATATCACTGGAAGAAAGGTTTCTATAAAATGGATCTCCCAAGACTTAGAGCACGATTAAAAAAGACAGAATTGGTTTTGGGCGACATCAAGGATACGGCAAAGGACTTCTTCGAGAAGTTTAGTCCTGCCCCCATTGGAGCGATAGCATATGATTTTGATTTCTATTCATCAACAGTCGCTGCTCTGAATATGCTTGAGACCGGTGAAAGATACTATTTACCTCGAGTGTTCTGCTATTTTGACGACACCATTGGTACAGAGATAGAGTTATACAACGATTACACTGGAGAGAGACTCGCAATTAATGAGTTTAATCAGGCTCACAACGACACCAAGTTTGGACTTCCCTACCATTTGTTGGCAAGAAAAGATGTGGAGACATGGTATCACCAAATATGGGTTTGTCATTTCTTTAAGCATAGTCGTTACAATGAGTTTGTAAGCACAGAAGATCAACAACTTCCTTACTCGTAGTTTTCTTCATTCGGATAGCCTTCATTATCACGGGAGAATTTAAGAGGATTTCCCGCTTTATCAAGTTTCCCTTCAGGCGTCTCTCTTATTATTTCTCCTCGTCCAACTTTTCCTTACTGGATGGCTGGCCGATTGGATCGGACGGGCGTCAACGGCGATGCCTTCGATTATGGCTACACCTTTTGGGTGCGAATTGTGAGATGAGCTCATTCTTAACAGCGCGCATAGCATCGGGAGAAAATCTGCTCTGAAACGGGAAAAGGTGCAATGATCGGGCGAAAGTTGTTCCAATGGCATTCCCTAGAAGAGCTTGAAGGAGCGCCGCTCGTTGATTTGGGTCTCCAGTTCAGGGATGGAATCTATGCGGAACCATTGCTGGAGGAGAAGACATTTTAGAAGGAGCAACGGAGAATAGGCTTCATTTCCTTCGTGATTTTTCCCAACGTGATAATTTATGGTAAGAATACGATCAATGCGCCCAATCGACAAAGACATCAATTTGTGGCATACTATCGATGGCACGGTTGTGATTGAGCGAATCGAAAAGGGCGATGTCGGCAAAAGAGGGGTTGGTATTGATTTTCTTGAAGCTTATAGTTCTTCCAGGCAGCAAGATTTGAAGAAATTATGGCGAAAAAATAATGAATGATAAGTTAAATATAGATGATATCAATATGTTATATTTGAAAAACTATCAATTCTCACGGCTAATAACTTAGAAGACAAAATCCGGAGAAGTTGTGCAAAAATCGAAAGGAGTCGCAAAATATGAAACGTGTCTTAGTAGCAGGTGCAGGAGGTTTTATCGGTGGCCATCTCGTGAAGCGTCTAAAACTAGAGGGATACTGGGTACGTGGCGTTGACCTGAAACATAACGAGTTTTGTCAAAGCAACGCTGATGAATTCATTATTGGCGATCTGTGCGATCAAAAGATTGCTGACCAGGTCGTGCAAGGTATTGATGACATATATCAATTAGCTGCAGACATGGGGGGTGCAGGGTATATCTTTACAGGTGAACATGATGCTTGTGTAATGCATAACTCTGCTACGATTAATCTTAATATGCTCGAGTACGGGCGACTTGCCGGTGTTAGAAAATTATTCTATTCCTCTTCAGCATGTATTTATCCAGAATATAACCAAATGGATCCGCAAAACCCAAAATGCTCTGAGGATTCCGCCTATCCAGCAGCACCCGATAGTGAGTACGGGTGGGAGAAATTATTTAGTGAACGCTTGTATCTATCTTATATGCGAAACTATCAAATAGAAGTGCATATCGCCCGATTCCACAACATCTTCGGGCCAGATGGAACATGGCAGGGTGGTCGGGAAAAGGCGCCTGCAGCCCTTTGCCGTAAGGTAGCCGAAACGCCTGATGGTGGCGAATTTGAAATCTGGGGCGATGGAAAACAAACTCGTTCTTTTTTATACATAGATGAATGTATTGATGGGGTAAGACGACTGATGGAATCGAAGTATGAAGGGCCATTTAATATTGGTTCTGATGAGATGGTATCGATCAATAACTTGGCAGAAACGATCATTTCTATAGCAGATAAAAGGTTGTCGATTAGGCATATCATCGGGCCACAAGGCGTTCGCGGGCGCAACTCCGATAACCGCCTTATTTTTGAAAAGCTCAGATGGGCGCCTAGTCGTCCTTTGCGTGAAGGGTTAGAGAAAACATACACATGGATTGAGAAACAAGTTCGTTTGAACGCTGGAAGCACAGCTTAAGCAGTGGAGAATATTCCAATGAAATATCTAGTTTTGGGATCATCTGGTCAGATTGGCAGCGCTCTTGCTAAATCCCTGATCCAGTGGAAACATGAGGTGCTAGAGTTTGATCTTGTCCGGGCGCCTCATGAGGATTTACGTATTCCACGAAGCGATATTCTGAGGAGGGCCATGCTGGCCGCCGACTTTGTGTTTTTTCTTGCTTTTGATGTTGGTGGATCACGTTACCTCAAGACGTATGAACATACCTTTGAGTTCTTGTCGAACAACGCTCGCCTAATGTCAAATACATTTGAGTTATTGCACGAAACGCGCAAACCTTTCATTTTTGCATCCAGCCAGATGTCTAACATGAGCTTTTCTCCGTATGGTTTACTCAAAGCGCTGGGCGAAAATTACACACGCTCTTTGAATGGAGTAATTGTGAAATTTTGGAATGTCTATGGCATCGAGCACAATTTAGCCAAAGCGCACGTTATTACAGATTTTATTCTAAAGGCCAGGGATTACCGCAGTATTGATATGATAACTGATGGAAACGAGGAAAGACAATTTCTATATGCAGAGGATTGCTCCGAGGGGCTTTATCAATTATCTCAGTCGTACGACGCTATTGACCGCGATCAAGAGTTACATATAACGAACTTTGAATGGGTTAAGATCTTGGAGGTAGCCAGGATTATAGCTGAATTTTTTCCGGGGACAGTTATCATTCCTAGTGAATTGAAGGATGATGTACAGAAAGGTCAAAGGAATGAACCACATTCTTACATTCTTCAGCACTGGAAGCCCAGGACATCCTTGCGTGAAGGGATAGAGCAAATCGTAGCTTATTTCATAACACCACCGTTGAAAGATAATCAAAATCAGTGCAACGAAAAAGGTAATATTAGTGACTAATCATTCAATCCCACTAGTCTCTGTTGTTATTTTTGGACGAAACGAAGTCAAGTATATTGCAAAGACGATAGAAAGTGCTCTTAACCAGGACTATCCTGCAATAGAAATACATGTGCAAGATGGCGGATCAACTGATGGAACTGTAGATGTTCTGAAACAATACCCGGTCAAATGGGTGAGTGAACCCGACAGAGGCCAGGGTGATGCCGGTAACCGGGGTTTTCATGCTACACACGGTGAAATTGTAATCTTTCTTCCTGGTGATGACTTGCTGCTTCCCGGCTCAATAAAGACTTTGGTCAGTACATTTATTGAGCACCCCGATATCGGGTTCGTATATGGAGATATTGAAGTTATCGACGCTTCTGGCAGGGTTTACTCAATCATGAAGGGGGAGACGTTTGATCTTGATAGATTGTTCTGGCGGATGATTGTTCCAACCCAAAGTGTTGCGAGCCGTCGTTCAGCTTTGATAGGCGCTGGATTGTATCGGGAAGACATTCTTTGTATTGACTGGGATTTATGGTTGCGCCTTGGCGCAAAGTATAAGTCGCTGTATATCCCAAAGACAATTGCGCAATACAGGTCACACGATGGTTCAAGCTCGCTCAATCAAGCTGCATTTATGTCAAAAAGTATATGTGCGGTTGCTGATACTTTACTGGCGGATCCAGCAATTTCTTTACAGTTACGATTTGGGGCTTCTCGTGCATATGCGGGTTCTTATATAACGGCGGCATTAGTTTCTGTATTGGCAAATCAGGTTGGGACGGCATGGGGTTTATACTTGAAGGCGATTCGTAAGTATCCAAGAGCTTTAATGACGCCAAGAGGTATATGGGCAATGGCCGGGCTTTTAATGGGTGCAAATATGTATCGAAGAATCCGGAATCGCGGGCGCAGGAAAGGGTAGTATAGTTGGAGAATTTAAGAAAAATAATGGCCGCGATGTTGGTCATATTATTGCTGACCAGGGATTACTCTTTAATAGCCAGCGAGATTGCTTTCCATAGAGAGTTAGCATGGTGGTCGCCGTGGCTATATAAAACTGGTTTATTATCAATCGCAGATATTTTTATTATCGTTATCACCGCTTTTACACTTATTTGCGTACTAAGAAAATTGACTATTCCGAGGTCTGCTTATTTAGGGATTTGTGGACTTGCTTTCGTGTATTTAATTATTGGTTTCATATACAACATATCTGTTTATACGCTATGGAAACCCTACCTTTTCGATTTTAAAGTTTTTCTATGTCTTACGATTCCATACTTATTTTTGCATACTTCAGCTGGCAGCAAGGCAGTCGGATGGTTCAGCATCAAGCTCATATTCCTTTATGTAATAATTGCTGGAACATTTGATTTGTTAGTGGCATGGGTTTATTTTGAATATTACCTGGGGATCTCGATTCCATATCCGCAATTTCTAGGTTTTCCAATCATTGTACCGCATATATTGCCTGCGCATGTAGCAATGATCGGGATGCTTTTTGCTAACAAAATGAAATACAGGATTATTTTTACATTTTTGGTTTTACTGAGCATAGTATGGTCAATCAATGCACTAAGCCTGGGATATTTATCAATTATTCCAATGTATATACTGTTTCTAATTGTACTGCTTTTAAAAATGAATTCACCAATGAAAGCGGGGCTTATTTTTGCAAGCATAGTAATTATCAATATAAGTCTTGTATTGCTAATTACTAATCCATTAAAACTCAATATCCTTGATATGAAAAGTGAGGGAGCTGCTACAAGGATAATACAGCTTGAAAATGCATTACTTAATTTCAAAGAGAATATTCCCGGAGTAATCGGCAAAGGATGGGGAAGCACGTGGTTTGAGTATATACCTGTTCCGGAGCAGGATATATTCTCCGTAGGAACGTCTGTGGCTGCCGAACAGGAAGAAGCCATGGCCATGCCTGTAAAGTTTCTTTTTAATTGGATGCCACCGGCTTTGCTTCATAAATGGGGCATATTGGGAATCTTGCTTTTGTCTTTATTTGTCACAAAATTTTATGAAGATTTGGCAAAGAAGATTAGAGACCTCAGGAGACTTGGCGCGAGTAAAACTAATCGAAGGTATCTTTATGCCATATCAATTATTGCATTTTTTTATGTTATAAGCGAATTTATGTGGAATTCCAGCTTGGCAGGAGCAGTTTTCACATCAGTTCTTGTTTTTTGTGTTGAAAGAGAGGTCAATGCTTATTCGGAGAGTTATGCTTATCGGAATTGACGCTCACTTTGCACTGCGTGAACGCCGAGGCGTTGGGAATTATTCCCTAAGTCTGGTTAGAGGCTTGGCTGCTATGGATGATTGCAACCAATATATACTTTATACGGACAAAGAAGATGTTGAACGGGTTTTGCCCATCAAGAGCAATTTTCGTAAAAAGATGCTTCACTCTTCAAATTATTTGATGTGGGAACAAATACAACTTCCTTTGATAGCGAAACGGGACAAAATAGATATATTGCATTGTCCAGCAAATACAGCGCCAGTCTTTCTTAATCATGATATTAAGCTTGTGTCCACCATTCACGATGTATCATACTTGAAACCATTTTCAATCATGCCGAGATCGCCATATCTATACCAGCGATTAGGAAGAGTCTATCGAAAGAATATCGTGCCCTGGACGATAAAAAGAGCAAGTTCAATAATAACGGTTTCCGAATTTGCCAGGAAGGATATTCTATCTAGTATTCCATTTTTGAATGATGAGAAAGTTTCCGTCACATACGAAGCAATGAGCGGGGCTTTCCGAGTTATTGAAAAAGAAGCTGCCCATTCTTTTGTCAGAGCAAAGTATGGCATTAATGGAAAGTATATTTTTAATGTTGGTGGCCGGGATCCACAAAAGAACACGGCCTTCCTTGTTGAAAGTTTTCTTGATTTGAAGAAGGCGGGACAACTTTCGGAAAAGTTGGTGATTGTTGGATTTGCAGATCATACCCATGCGAATTTCTATAAAAGCATAATAAATTCTGGTATTGCAGATGAGGTTATTTTTATTGGTTTCGCTGAAGAAGACGAACTAGTTCACCTATATAATGCGGCCGAAGTTTTTATTTTTCCATCACTATACGAATCTTTTGGCATACCCCCTCTTGAGGCAATGGCATGTGGCACTCCTGTAATCGCATCAGATGCGGGTGCGATTCCTGAGATAGTTGGTGATGCCGCACTATTTATAAATCCGAGAAGTAAGGAGGACCTTAAATCTTCACTTTTACAGGTGCTGGGTGATATAAGAGTAAAAAATGAACTTATAAGGCGTGGCCTGAAAAGAGTGGACCAGTTCTCCTGGTCAAAAACAGCAAAAGAGACTCTCGAAATATATGAAAAGGTCGGTAGAAAGGTCGGCACAGCGTGCATGGAGGCGAGATGCGCGGATTGACAAAGGGGGCTGCAGGCCGACTCAAACTTCTTTTTCATTATTTATCCCGGAAAGATGTGCGGGAAAGAGTCAGAATTGTAGAACTTATAAAGCATTGCATAATCCCTCGATGCGAAAATATTGCTCCCAGGTTCTCAGAGCGTAAATATGAAGATGATCAATATATCTATTATTCAATAAAGGGATTCAAAGACCTTTTCAGTTACTCTAAGGAGTTACCTTATCATAATTTTGCCCAGGTAATATCTGAAGGGTTTTTGAAATATCACTGGCATTACTATGAAATACCTCAGACAAAAATAGAGAAGGGTGATGTTGTAGTAGATTGTGGAAGCGCAGAAGGTTTCTTTGCTTTTAAACATGTCGGGCATTGTAAGCACATCTATTGCATCGAACCGCTCCCCGTATTCAGCAGGGCATTGCACAAATTATATGATCATTTAAATAATGTTACGGTTATTCAGTCGGCGCTTTCGAATGCCATGGGTACCTTATATCTGTCTCCGGCTTCGATAAGCTCCACTTGTCGTCTGGAGTGCTCGGATAAGAGTGACATCTGTGTAGAAGCGGTTACACTCGATTCTCTGTTTGCTGAAAGGTCAATCCATATCGATTATTTGAAGGCCGATCTGGAAGGGTTCGAAGAGATGATGATCAAAGGAGCACTTGAAACGATCAGGATGTATCGACCGAAAATCGCTCTGACGACTTACCATAAGGGACAAGATTACCGGGTTCTAATTGGCTTGGTGCGCGACGTTGTACCAGAATATAAATATCTTGTGAAAGGTATTGAAGAGATTGCAGGAAATCCAGTTATGCTTCATATGTGGTGTTAATGAAAATTCTCTTTATTTCATCACGCTTTCCCTATCCGGCGCTGAAAGGTGACCAGGTCATCTTGTACAATCGCTTAAAGCATCTTTCAGGAAAGCACAAAATTACGCTCCTGACATTCTACCAGCATGATCGGGAGTTGAAATACCTCGCAGAAGTCAGACAATACTGTGAAAATATTGAAACGGTTAAAATAGCTCCTTTCGAATCCGTTTTGAATGTGCTTCTCTTCAGCGCCTTTTCAAAGCTTCCCTTTCAATCTCTGTATTACCGATCGGATAAATTTAAACAGCGTCTCAACCGGATTCTGGACTCCGCTGATTTTGATCTGGTTCATACCTATCTACTTCGCATGGCTGAGCATAGCAGGCATATTGATAAACCCAAAGTTTTGGATCTTATTGATTGCATGCAGCTAAATCTGGGGAAAAGACTCTCCTTGTTGAAAGGCCTCCGGAAAATTTTATACGGCGAGGAGCTTAAACGCATTAAGTTGTACGAGAGAGAAATAGTCAACGAATATGATGCGTCAATCGTTGTTTCGGATGCTGACAGAAATTATCTCGATTCAAACGGAGCAGTAACGATACCTCTGGGGATCGATACGGATCAATTCAGAAGAGATTCGCCTTTACCTGATAATAAAACGATTATTTTCTCCGGCAATATGGCATATTATCCGAATGAAAGCGCCATTCTCTGGTTTATCGATAATTGCTTCGAGCGGATCAAACACGGTGTGCCGGATGTTAAGCTGAAAATTGTGGGAATCAATCCCGGCAGTAACGTCAAGAAGTACCACGATGGTAAAACAATTATTGTGACCGGTTTTGTAGAGTCGATTGTCGATGAAATGGCAACTTCGCAATTAGCAATAGCGCCGATGCCGTCCGGCTACGGAATGCACATCAAAATTCTGGAAGCCATGTCATGCGCGTTGCCTGTTGTGACGACAAGTACCGGTAAGGGTACCATTGCTGCTGAAAATCGGGTTCATCTGATTGTTGAAGATGATAGTTCATCCTTTGCTGAAGCATGCATAGGGTTACTGAACAACAAAAAAGCAGCGGAGTTGATGGGGCGAAATGCACGTAGTTTAATCATCGGAAAATACGGCTGGGAATCAAGCGTGGTCGAACTGGAAAAAACCTATGAGGCCATCATGAATAAGAGTAAAGGAATAGACGATGAGAGAAAAATGCAGAATTTCAAATAAGGGTATCACACCGGTCATAGATCTTGGTGATCTTTATGTCTCAAATTTTTTACCCGCCGTTTCATGTGACGCGCCAAAAGGTCCTTTATCTCTTGGCATTGGTGAGGAATCAGAGCTTCTCCAGCTCTACGATGCCGTGAATCCGGATATCCTGTATAAACAGTACTGGTATCGCTCCGGCACCAATATCACGATGAAAAAGCAGCTCAAGGATGTAATCGCAGTGATCCCTCGGTGGGTCAAATTGGAAGATTACGATATCGTCCTTGATATCGGCTGCAATGACGGAACATTGATGAGCCTGTATCCGCCTGAGTATAAGATTCTAAAAGTGGGAATCGACCCCGCGGAGAATATCGCACGCGACGGCCGCTTATACTGCAATTTGCACGCGACTTCCTATTTCACAAAGAACACCTATTTCCCTTTAACTGATGGGCGCAAAGCCAGGGTTATCACCTCCATCGCCATGTTTTACGATCTTGAAGATCCTCATAGCTTCGTGGAAGACATCAGGGAATGTCTTCAGGACAACGGCATTTGGATCCTGCAGATCAGTTATACGCCGCTTATGATCCAGCAGAATGCCTTCGACAATATCTGCCATGAGCATATCGAGTATTACTCGCTGACATCGTTAAATTACTTGCTTAAGCGCCACGATCTCAAAATCATCGACGTGGAGCTTAATGACACGAACTCAGGAAGCTTTTGCGTGATCATCACGAAGCAGCAGAACGATATGCGGAATGTGGATATATTTTATAAGGATATCGGTGAATTCAGATGCAACAGCATTCTCGAGTATGAAAATAAGCTCCGGTTGAACGAAGCCGAAGGGTACCTCAATTTCATGAATCGCGTGGAGACGCTGAAAGCAAAGACGGTCGATATGCTCAGGAAACTCGTCCGCGAGGGCAAGACCATCTTCGGATACGGCGCCAGCACCAAGGGCAACACTCTGCTCCAATACTATGGCATCGATCATACGATACTCAAGGGGATCGCCGAACGCCAGCCTCAGAAATTCGGGCTATTAACGGTAGGTTCATGGATACCCATCGTCAGCGAGGAGGAGATGAGGGCGGCGAAGCCTGATTACCTGTTTATTTTGCCCTGGCATTTTATCAACGAATTCTGCATCCGTGAGAAAGACCTGTTAAAAGCCGGGTGTAAATTCATCCTGCCTCTTCCGGATTTAAGGGTGATCGGCTGATGAAAAAAAGAGCCTTGATCACGGGTATCTACGGACAGGATGGCAGCTATCTGACCGAACTTCTGCTGGCAAAAGGGTACGAAGTTCATGGTATTGAAAAACAGCCGCTTGGCCAGAACGCTGCCAGAATCAGGCAATACCTGGCCGGCAAGAATGTAAAAGCAATCCTCCATGAATGCGACCTGAATGCATTTTCCGAAGTGGAGAGTTTGTTCGAATCCATCAAGCCCGGTGAGTGCTACCACCTGTCCGCCACCCATTATTCATCCGAGATTTCCGACCTGGAAAAATACCGTGTCGACCGAAGCCTTTATCAGAATAATGTCCTGTCGACACTGAATATCGTCTATGCGATACGGAATATGTCTCCGGAAACAAGGTTTGTTCTTGCGGGGTCCTGTCTGATGTATGACGGTTCGGCACAATCTCCCCAACGTGAATCAACGCCTTATAAATCAGAGTCTGTCTATGGGCATTCAAAGATCGCTTCCAGTGATATTGTATCCTATATGCGGGACTCATATAATCTTCATTTATCTGTTGCGATCCTGTACAATCACGAATCACCCCGCAGATCATCAGATTTTGTAACCAAAAAGATTGTGTCAAATTTACTGAAATTTAAAAATAAGGAAATTGCGCATTTCGATCTTGGTGATTTAAAAATTATAAGAGATTGGGGTTATGCCAAAGATTATGTTCTTGGAATGTGGCTGATGTGCCAGCAAAATAATCCCAAAGATTATATCCTTGCAACAGGTATTGGACACACTATTGAAGACTTTTTGAATTCTGCTTCGGAACTTCTGCAAGTTGATTGGAGAGAGTGTGTTCATAATAACAGTCTGATAAGCAGGACTCCTAAAGCAACTTTGATAGGAGATCCCGGTTTAGCAAAAACTGAGCTCAAATGGTCACAATCAGTGAATTTAATCGAATTAATTAATATCATGATTAAAAATGAAATGTCCGGAACAATGGATTAAATGATTTGCGGACGATGTTTGAAACCGGCATTGCAAAGACCGGCTTCACCCCTCCCGTAACTCTTGCCGAAGGGCTGCACAGAACAATCCGGTATGAATTTGTGGAACACCACGACGGAGATCTCTTTTACACGGAATAAGATTCCCCCGTTACCGATTTCAGCCTTGAGCCAAAATCGGTAACTATGCGTGCTTATCGTATCAATTCAGAGCAAACACATTGTAAAAGGGGCGCCCTCTGAGGATAATTGAACCATTGATTTTCAATTATAGTTATGTTATTTTCCTTCCATGCGAATTTATTTGGATAATTGCTGCTTCAATCGTCCTTACGACGATCAGAGTCAGATTAGAATACGGATTGAGTCTGAAGCCAAATTATTTATCCAGGGCAAGGTACTGGATGGGGCGATTGAGCTGGCATGGTCATATATCCTTGATTTTGAAAACAATGCCAACCCGTTTCCGGAAAGAAGATGGAGCATCGAACAGTGGAAAACAATAGCTGTTGTCAATGTGGTCGAATCCCCTGCCGTTTTGGCACACACTGAACTGTTCGAAACACGCGGCCTCAGAGGCAAGGATGCGCTTCACATTGCCTGTGCGCTTGCAACCGACTGCAATTGTTTTTTGACAACTGATGACCAGATAATTAAAATGATGGATGGTTTCGATCTTATAAAGGTGATGAGCCCAATAACTTTCATAACATCTATGGAACAACACAAATGAAAACTGACACGGAAATCAAATGCGAAGGGATACAGGCCTTGACTGCCAACCTGGGAAGGGTTAATGCGGAGCGGTTTATTGCACTCCTCTCCCGCGAACCGTTCGACTACACTACGTGGCAAAGAGATCTTTGGCCTGATAAAACGGCACGAGAAATCAGCGCGCTGGCGATGGAAAATTTAAAATAACTTTCGGATGATCACCCCGTTCCCCGGCGAGTTTTTCCAGGTGAGCCGTGAATCCGGACCCACCCTCCTTTCACCAGTCAACCAGCCTGACCCTCTTATAAAGCCTTCACCCAAGCCTCCTCTGTTACCGATTTTCCGCCATACAAATTGGCGGATCGTAGACTTCCACGGATATTGGCGGACCGTAGACCTTTAACCCACAGGCCGAAGGTCCGCCAATTTGTTTGGTGGATTTTCGGTAACTAAGAACGCTGGCTGCATAGCCCAACGACAACAACCTACGCAGTTTCATAACCAAAAATGGTTGCTTCCTATAAAACGCTCGATTCATTTTTCTATGGACATCACTTTCAAAACGGGTGATAATAAGTATATTAATAACAAGGAGGTGCTGTATGAAGCAATCTGTCACGATTAGAATTGATGTATTGCCTGATGATGCGAAAAGAGAAATAGTCGATTTCTATGAATATTTATTGCATAAGTATTCCGCAAAAACGGATCCGGGCAAAGCCTCGGCTGTGAGAAAAATACCTGGGGTAAGATCGGCTCAAAAATCATTTTTTGAAAAAATCAAATCGTTTTCATTCGATCTGCCAAAAGATTATCAATTTGAACGGGATTCTTTATATGACAGGTAAGATCTTTATTGATACCAATTTATGGATTTACATGCACTCAAAGGATCCAAAGAAAGAAATTATTACTAAACTTGTTAAAACAAATTTCTCGAAGATAATAATCAGCGTCCAAGTCATAGGCGAAATTTATCAAGTACTTACAAGGAAAAGCATCAAGAGTGCGACAGAAGCAAGAAATATTATCCGGAATATAGTTTCGACTTTTCCTCCGATCGGCATAACGCAAGCGACTGCTGAAAGCGCAATTGGCATCAGTATCAAATCAAAACTTAGCTATTGGGATAGTCTGATCATTTCATCATCATTGGAAAGTGGCTGTGAATACCTTTATTCAGAAGATTTGAATCATGGTCAAATCATCAATGAAACATTGACAATTATAAATCCGCTCAAGAAATAAATAGAAAGTATCTGCTTTCGTTCATCAATACATAGTTAACCGGCAGTGATGACGGTGAACTCATAAAGCGCGGCTATACTTATCGGACGGACCTCGAAGAAGGATTGCAGCGCTGGCTGCAGGATGACTCCCATGGAGAACTCTTATAATCCACAGTTACCGATTTTGGCCTTGAGCCATAATCGGTAACTATGAGAGCCGGGTTAAGCAACCTTATGTGCGTCTTGTGAAAATTAAAATATATAAATTGCAAATTACTCCCGTACCTCTTGCTGAAGGGCTGCGTAGAACAATCCAATATGAATTTGTGGAACACCACGACGGAGATCTCTTTTACACGGAATAAGATTCCTCCGTTGCCGATTTTCCTCTATACAAACTGGCGGATCTGGGACCTTGAGCTAAAAAAAGGTTGATTTTACGACAGTCTGTGTATATACTAAAGATATATACGATATATGGAGGCGATAAAATGGAAACAGCAAAATTATTTCAAAATGGCAGTTCTCAAGCAGTAAGGCTGCCCAAGGAGTTTAGAATTCCTGGAAATGAGGTAAAAATATTCAAAAAAGGCAATCATGTTATACTTGAGCCCATAGAAACGACATGGGATTCGTTGTTTGAATCGCTCAATGAATTTCCGGAAGATTTCATGATAGACGGTCGTAATCAACCCGGCATGCAAAAAAGAGAATCTTTCTGATGCGCTATCTGCTTGATACAAATATTTGCATATACCTCATAAAAAAACACTCGCCCGAGATTCTTGAGCAATTCCGGAAACATTCACCGCAGGATGTTGCAATATCCACAATCACCATCTTTGAACTTCAATATGGGGTCGAAAAAAGTCAATACAGGCAACGTTCCGAGGATGCCCTTGCCAAATTCCTTCTGCCATTGAACATTATTGACATGGATCGTTCCGCTGCCGCAGAAGCAGCGGCCATTCGGGCACAGCTTGAAAAAAAAGGAATATCAATAGTACCTTATGACGTTCTAATAGCAGGTCTTGCCCGATCACGATCCATGACATTAGTGACGAATAACACTAAAGAATTTGAAAGAGTTGGTGGCCTGAATCTGGAAAACTGGATTATACCGTAATACTGAGTAAATTAGTGAATGATGCGAAACATTGTATAATGGCCGGAATTGGAAGTTCTTCAAAGGTCTTCCCACCCGTATCCCTTGCCGAAGGGCTGCGCAGAACAATCCAGTATGAATTTGTAGAACACCACGACGGGGATCTCTTTTACACGGAATTAAAAGGATAGGCAGTTGCCCGGTTAATTTCCATAGCAGCAGATCTCCCCGTTCCCCGGCTCCCCCCCACCTTTGCCATTCAAACAGCCCAGCCTTCTCTTATAAAGCCTTCACCCAAGCCTCCTCTGTTACCGATTTGAGTGTTGAATTCAAATTACAAGCGCACCACTTGATCTATATCGTAACATTTAAGAGACGACTTTGGGAGATCACGAAATCTATATTAGTTCGGCGATACCAGGCTGGTTCGAACAAGGCAGAAGATCGGTGACAAATGGGTTGGCAGGACCGATTGTCTCAACAGTCACTCCATATGCCGATTTGAAGGCAGCGCTTCCGGCACGGCGCGGGTTCCATTTGATTTCGAATGCCCGCAGACCGGACTCAGCTTTTACGACGAGATCCACTTCCGCCTGGGTACGAGAACGCCAGAAAAACAGGTTACATGGCGAACCCAGCAGCGCGTTCTGTTTAGCCATTTCAGCGATCACCCAGTTTTCCCAGATTGAACCGATGTCCGGACGCAGTTCATCCGCAGAAAAGGAATTGAGCAGGGCATTTCTGATACCTGTATCCCAGAAAAACACCTTGTGACTTTTCGAAATCTCCTTGCGCGGATTGGTGCTGAAGGCCGGTAATCGGAAGATGACAAAGGTTTGCTCAAGCAGCGCAAGATAACGCTCCACGGTAGGCCGTCCCATATGGAGTTGGCCGGCCAGTTCATTGACCGATACCTCGTTGCCCGCCTGATGGGCAAGAAGCAGCAGCAGGCGGCGGATCAGGTCCGGTGTTTTCACCAGACCTGTCTGAAGGATATCTTTCCATAGATAGTCGGAACTGAGGTCGCGCAGAAGCCGGCGGGGATCGGGTGACAGCGCCACTTCGGGATAGCTGCCGAAAGCGATTCGCTGAAGCAGAAAAGATCGCAACGGCGCTTTGAAGTATTCGCACATGCCCGAGTGGTCCAGACCTGTATTACTCCAGTCCTGAGAGCCCAGCGCCTCGGCAAACAACAGCGGTGGCAGAACAACTTTTCGGTTGCGGCCGGTGAGACTTTCCGCACTCTGGTCGAGCAGATCAAGGGAAGAGGATCCGAGCAATAGTATGCGGGTTGAAATTTTGGCATCGTGCCAGCCTTTTACGATTCGACCTGTTTCAGGCAGCCGCTGAGCTTCATCCAGCACCAGCACTTCGGGATGGCCAAGGGTCCGGATTGCTTCGGCAGGGGGCAGAGATGCAGCGGCCATGAAACGCGCCTTATCGATTTCGACATCGAAGTTGAGGAATCGGGCATCCCGGCCCTGCAGGAGATGCTCGACGAGAGTTGTTTTCCCTACCTGTCTGGCGCCGAGAACGAAAATAACCTTGTCGCCGGCGAGCGCCTGTTGAAGATTGATTTCTGATAGCCTTTTGATATACATGATATGCAATATAGCCGGTCATTTTGTATATTTCAAGATAAATTATCATGCCACATATCAGATCTCCCCATTCTCCGGCTCCCCCCATCTTTCACCAGTCAACCAGCCCAGCTTCTCCTTTGCCGATTTGACATGCATAGTGCGAAAGTGTATTATTTTAATCGTAAATGCTGTAAAACTGTAAAACCGATAAGGGAAGGAGGTCATCAATGGATGCAATAAGAGAAGTTAGGGTTATTCAGCACAATGTTATTACAATTAATGTGCCGGATCAGCTTATAAACCGAACGGTTGAAATTATTGTCCTGCCGTTGAATGATCAGAATCAGAGTCAAGATGCCTGGCCTGTAGATTTCTTTGAAGCTACAGCAGGCTGTATGGCTGAAGATCCAATTTCTCGCGCACCACAAGGAGATTACGAGAAGAGAGAGAGCCTTTTATGAGGTATCTGTTAGACACAAACGCATGTATCTCTTATTTGAACAATCCTGCCTCACCAATACGTTCCAGGATATCTCAGTTTTAACCATCCGCAATTTTTATTTGTTCCGTGGTGAAGGCTGAACTTTTCTATGGTGTACTTAATAGCGGAAACCCTAAAAAAAATATGGATAGATTGAATATTTTTTTTAAACAAATTCAATCGTTGTCTTTTGACGATGATGCCGCTCTTATTTTTGGTGAAGTTAGGGCTCAACTTGCCCGTATTGGCAGACCTATCGGTCCGTATGATCTTCAAATTGCTGCAATTGCTTTGCAGCATAAGCTGACATTGGTTACGCACAACATGGCTGAGTTCAGCCGTGTTCCGGCTCTGATCTGTGAAGATTGGGAAAATGAATGAATCAGAAGGGTGGATAAGGGGGACATCAAAATATAAATAGCCGGGGGGACGTGCTTCATCCCTCCCGTATCCCTTGCTGAAGGGCTGCGCAGAACAATATAAAATTCCCCCGTTACCGATTTCAGCCTTTTAATATATCTCATGACCATATTGCAGCATATTGCAGTTTGGTCTTGACATTTATGCGACTTCATGCAGAATAGTCACTATGAAACGCGGCATTGAAGATACTATTAAAATAGATCTCGATAAGAAGATGGTCCTTTTGAGCGGCCCCCGCCAGGTGGGGAAAACGACTTTATCCAAAGCACTTTATCCGGATAACGTTGAATATTTCAACATGGATAATGTGGAACATCGCCTGCTTATTCAAAAACAGGCCTGGCGACGTGATTGTGACCTGGTGATATTTGACGAACTTCACAAGATAAGAAAATGGAAGAACTGGATCAAAGGAATTTATGATACCGAAGGAGTGAGACCTCGTCTTCTTGTGACCGGATCGTCCCGCCTTGATATCTACCGGAAGGGCGGGGATTCTTTAGCGGGCCGATTTTATTCCTACCGGTTACATCCTTTCTCAGTGGCTGAGGTCAGCGGACACTATAAGGCTGATACTGCCCTTGAACATATCATGAGGCTCGGAGGCTTTCCTGAACCGTTTCTTGCGGGGAGTGAAGAGGATGCGAAACGCTGGCGGCGCTCACATATAGACCGTATTCTGCGTGAAGACTTGCTGGACATAGCGGCGGTTAGAAACATCAGAAGCATGGAAACATTGGTGGAATTGCTTCGCAATTCCGTTGGGAGCACTATTTCTTATGAATCCTTATCGCGGGACTTGCAGGTTTCTCCCCATACGGTGAAACTCTGGATTGGCATGCTGGAATCCCTTTATATTCTCTTTGTGGTAACGCCGTATCACCGCAATATAGCCAGGAGCCTGATAAAGCAGCCGAAAATCTATTTTTATGATACCGCTCTTGTAAAAGATGATGAAGGAGCGCGGTTCGAAAACGCGGTTGCCTGCGCTCTTCTGAAACGGCTCCATTTTCTCGAAGATACGGCAGGAGAGAAGTGCGCGCTTCATTACGTGAGGGACAAGGGGAAACGGGAGGTGGATTTTCTGACAGTGCGTGACGGGAAGACGGAGTGGCTCATCGAAACCAAACTTGCGGATACAGAGGCCGTATCTCTTGCACACTTCTATGGTTTTTTCTCAAAAGAAACAACCCCCATTCTCCTTGTCAAAAATCTTAAAAGAGAACTTTTGCTCGACGGCATTCATGTTAAAAAAGCCGACCGTTGGCTTGAAGGCCTTGAGGCGTAGTATTATAGTTGGTTCCATCCGGAGAGACCTTTGCATAACACCCCCTTTTGCCCGATTACTGCGTCAGGCTCAAATTT
>CAZOEH010000017.1:0-18596 GCA_964578785.1 uncultured Desulfonema sp.
TACAAGATTTTTATAATTTAATTGACAGCAGGTAAATTCCTATCATAAATACCCCCGATACGCTTAACCGTAAACCGATCAACATGACAACCCCCAACGGCGGTTCGATCATATGAATGCAGTAATACCACGCGACCTGATCAAAAACCTTCAGCGGATCGTGGGCGAGCGCCATGTCGCCGAGTCCCGAACCACCGCCGAACTGTACTCATATGACGGATCCCTGGCAAAGGGAAAGCCCGGGGCTGTGGTCTTTCCGGGTGATGCGGCCGAGACAGCCGCAGTCATCAAAGAGGCGACCCGGGCCGGAGTGCCGTTTGTGCCGCGGGGATTCGGCACCAATCTGTCCGGGGGCACTGTCCTGCCCTATGGCGGGCTTACGATCTGCCTCGCGAGACTCAACCGCATCATAGGAATCTTCCCCGAACGCCGCACGGCGGTGGTTCAGCCGGGAGTGACTAACCTTGAACTGCAGAACGCATTGGCGCCGCTGGGCTTTTTCTACGCGCCGGACCCCGCCAGCCAGAAGGTTGCCACCCTCGGAGGAAACGTGGGCGAAAACTCGGGTGGGCCCCGCTGTCTTAAGTATGGAGTTACCACCAACCACGTGATAGGCCTGCAGGCCATTCTTGCCGACGGGCAGATCCTGCACCTTGGTTCGGCGGCCTATGATCATTCCGGATACGATCTGCGGGGGCTGGTTATCGGCAGCGAGGGAACACTGGCCGTGGTGACCGAGGTCACCGTGCGCATAATGCCCGTTTCTGAAAAAGTAATCACCCAGCTGGCGGTCTACAACGATGTGGCTGCTGCGGCCCGGTCGGTGGCAGGTATCATCGCCGCCGGGATCGTTCCGGCCACGCTGGAGATGATGGATGCCAGGATCATCCAGGCGGTCGAAGACAGCTACACCTGCGGATATCCGCGTGATGCCGCAGCCGTTTTGATCATCGAGGTGGAAGGGCCCGCGATCGGGCTGGAGGAGCAGGCCGGAAATATCCGGGCGATATGTACGGCCAACGGCTGCCGGGAAATCCGGGATGCCGGCACGGCCGCGGAACGGAACCGGTTGTGGGAGGGACGCCGCGGAGCATTCGGAGCCGTGGCCCGACTGGCTCCGAACTACCTGGTCAATGACTGTACGGTGCCGCGGACCCTGCTGCCCGATGCACTGGCCCAGGTGGCCGCCATCGTGAAGGTCCACGGTTTTGTTCACGGAAACGTTTTTCATGCCGGTGACGGGAACCTTCACCCCCTGCTTCTCTTCGACTCGCGTGACGCAGACCAGCTCAGGCGGGTTCATGAGGCGGGATGGGAGATTATGAAGGCCTGTGTGGCCTTAGGCGGCACCATTTCCGGAGAGCACGGCATCGGACGGGAAAAAATGGAAGCCATGCGGCTGGTTTTTTCCGATGATGAGATTGATGCCCAGCGCTCTCTGAAAGACGCATTTGACCCTGCCCATTTGGTTAATCCCGGAAAAATATTTCCTGACACCTCCCGGCCATTTGCTTTCAAAGATCAGGCGGCCTGGTCCTGGCCGGATGACCTGCTGACACCCGCGGAAAAAGGGATAGCCGAACAGGTTCAACATGCTCTGACCGCGGGTCAGGCCCTTGTGCCGGGCGGCGGCGGTTCCATGGGTGATTTCGGCAATTTATCCGCCCGTTCCGGCCTGCCTCTTAAGACCGATTCGCTTTCCGCCCTGATTGATTTAGATCCCTCCAACCAGTATGTTACCGTAGGGGCCGGAATGACGCTGGGTGACATTCAGAAGGCTCTGGCCCCCCATAACCAGTGGATTGCCCTGCGGCCGGCCTTTGATCTGCTGCGGCGCACCGTTGGGGGGATAACGGCGACGGGGGCCTCCGGACCCGAGCGCTTCTCCTGCGGCGCGCCGCGTGAGCTGCTGTTGGGTCTGCGTTTTATCGATGGTCGAGGCAGATTGATCAGCGCAGGCGGGAAGGTCGTAAAAAATGTGGCCGGCTACGATATGACCCGCCTTTTGGCCGGTTCGGCCGGAACTCTGGGCCTGATCACACGGGTGACCCTGCGAACGGCCACCCGCCCGCAGCGCTGCGCGGCTATTTCCGCCACCGGCTCGCCGGATGCCTGCTCAAACCTGGCTGCTTCGGTGCTTGGCTCCCGTCTGGGTGCGGCGTTCGCGGCCGCCGTGTCCGAAACCGGAAGCACGTGCTGGCGGCTGCACCTGGGATTTGAAGGTTTCAGCGAAACGGTGGCCTCCCAGATAGCACGGGCCAGGAGACTGATGGCCGGTGCCGGGTTCGAATCCGAGCGCTCCTGCGATTACGATGTCTGGTGCGGACCATTTACCGGACAGTTTACGGCGATTGCCGGCCATCCTTACATCCTTCGCGCCGGGACGCCACCGGACCTGTTGTCGGCCGCGGCCAGGCTGATCGCTCAGCATGGGCCGTCCGTAACGATGATGGTCGATTTCGGGTGCGGACGGATACTTGCGGGAATCGATAGAATGACCGACGATTCATGGAATGAGCTGGGCCGGGGGATTCATGAGCTGGAGGGCCACGTCCTTCTGGAAAAGGCTCCGGATGAATTCAAGCAGCGCAACGATGTCTTCGGACCGCCGCGGCCGGAATGGAATCTGATGCACCGGATCAAGGCGGTTCTCGATCCCAGGCATCTGTTTTCTCCGGGCCGCATGCCGGGCCGGGTGTAGAAAATTGCCCGGCCGGATTTGAAACGGCAGGGGATGCGGGAACGGCCGTCATCCTATTAAGTAGATTGGGGAGATAGAATCAATAGACCATGAGCATATCCGCCTGTTACGACGCCATCGCCCAATGCAACCGATGCGGCTTTTGCCAGGTAGCGTGCCCGATTTTCCGCTCAACCGGCAACGAGTCGGGTGTAGCCCGGGGCCGGCTGGCCCTTCTGCGCGCCCTGATCGAGGACCGCCTTCAGTGGAGCCCTGAGCTGGAGGAGCCGCTTTACGATTGCCTGCTTTGCGGAGCATGCACCAGCAACTGTTTTCCGGCGATCCCCACCTCGGATCTGGTGATCAAGGCGCGTTCGGAATACCTTGATACCGTCGGGCGGAAGTCAATTCACCGCCTGCTGTTCGACAGGCTGCTGCCTTATCCCAGGAGGCTGCATCTGGCGGCCCGGGCCGTAGCTCTGGGAAAAAACAGCGGTGTAAGCGAGCTGGCCGGCGCCTTAGGACTTTTGCGCATCTTCGGACATGATTTTACCCGTGCCGAAAGGATTCTCGGCCGGTTTCCAGCCCAGCCCCTGAGGGCGCGCTTTAAGCCGGGAATTTACCGGGGGCAGGGCCGCAGCCTGAAGCTTGCCTATTTTGTCGGCTGCGGGATCGATACTATCAGCCAGGCAGCCGGGGAGGCCACTCTGGCGCTGCTGAGGCGCTATTCACGCAGTGTTCACCTGCTGGAGAACAATTGCTGCGGACTTCCGGCCTGGTCATACGGGGATCTTGCCGCGGCCCGCAACCTGGCAGTCCGGAACCTGCCGCTGCTGGGCGGGGACGGTTTCGACGCCATCGTCACCGACTGCTCGAGCTGTACCGCCTTTATAAAAAAATATCCCCTTCTTTTTACCGATGACGATCCTTCCCGGGACAAAGCCCGGGCTGTGGCTGCTAAGACCAGGGACGTGGCCGAATGGCTGGCGGCCGAAGTTATTCCTTTTTCCAGGGCACTGGAGGGAAAGCGCGTCACCTTCCACGATCCCTGTCATGCCTCGCGGGGCCAGGGGATCGTAAAGCAGCCACGCGATCTGCTGAGGCAAATACCGGGCGCCGAGTTCGTGGAAATGCACGAGGCGGACTGGTGCTGCGGGGGGGCCGGCGCCTATGCCTTTTCGCATTTTGACCTTGCCATGCAGGTGTTGGACCGCAAAATGGAAAACCTGAAAAAAACAGAGGCCGAAGTGCTGGTGACCACCTGTCCGGCCTGCACCATCCAACTCTCCTACGGGGTGCGGAAGCATGGCCTGAAGGTTAAGGTGCAGCATTTGACTGAAGTCATATAGAAGGGGCCAAGGGTTCAAGGATTCAGGGGTTCAAGCGTTTGCTGTTTGAGGTTTTTTCACTCGAACCCTTAAACCCTCGAATCCTGATGCAGTGATCAGACAAAAGGGTGTGTTATGCAAAGGCCTCCCGGCCATGCCCTCTATTTCATTCCGTATAAATATTTAACCCGAGATCTTTTGCGTTAAGGATGCTCGGCGCCGCCTTGGGCGGATCGGCCTCCAGAAAAGCAGTGATGTCAGGCCGGTTCCACACCGGATAGCCCGTGAGCACGGCGGCCACATTACTTGCGGCCAGAGTTGCCATGCCCTGGCGCGTCCAGATAGTAGCCGAAGCAATGTGAGGCACAATCACTGCATTTTCAAGATCCTTCAATCCGGGTTTCAGCGCGGGTTCTTCTTCGAATACATCCAGCCCTGCCCGAAAATCGGGGTTCCGCCGGCAGTGGTCCACCAGGGCCGCTTCGTCGATGACCGGACCCCGGCTGGTGTTGATCAGCACGGCATTATTCTTCATCAGCGCCAGGCGTTCGGCATTAATCAGGTGGTGAGTACTTTCGGATAGCACCGTGTGAATGCTCACTACATCGGCCAGTCGCAGCAGTTCTTCCAGGGTTTCCGATTGCCGGCAGGTGACCGGTGATTCATGACGATTCATGAGAAATCCGGAGTATTCGTCCGCGTAATCCTCCAGCGCGCGGTTTTGGTTCGGGTCATAATAGATAACATTCATCTTATGGCCTTCCATCATCATGCGGGCATAGGCGGCTCCGATCCGGCCGGCGCCGATGATACCGACGGTCTTGCGCCGTAACAGTTCTCCCAGAAACAGGTCGGGCAGCCAGCCTTTGTATTTTCCGGCTCTCAGATATCGTTCGGATTCCCCGATCCGGCGGGCTGCCGCAAAGGTCAGGGCTACTGCCATTTCAGCAGTGGTCTCGGTGAGAACACCCGGTGTGTTGCCCACCGGAATTCCGTTGGAGGTGGCGGAAGCCAGATCTATGTTGTTGAAACCGACAGCATAGTTGCTGTAGGCTTTGCCGCCGGCTGACTTGAGAGCGGAAAACAGCTCATTGCCCCAGGATTCGGTCAACTGACCGATGGCGCCGTCGCACTTTGAACCGATGGCCTTCCGGATATCTTCAACGGTCAGCAGTTCCACGGACGAGAAAATCTCAACCCTGCAGCCGGCGGATTTAAGGATATTCAGCCATCGTTCGCCGGGCAACTCCTTTGTAACGATAACCCGCTTTGAACCGGCGGGATTTACTATACGCCATTTATTGATATCCATTTTTCAATTCTCCCAATCAAATATGGAATGTGCTGTATAATTGATCATGACTTGCGTCCGTATCCTTAGTATTTTATTTCAGCCCGGCAAAAATATTCATGCTATACGAGAACTAAGTTTATTTTCTTTTCAGTACCTCTTCTACGGCCGCAACGATATGGCGGGCCGACAGTCCGTACTTGTCTATCAGTTCATGATAAGGACCTGATTCGGCGAAGGTATCCTGCACACCCACCCGTTTCATCACAGTGGGTCTGTTTTCAGCCAGCACCTCGGCCACGGCGCTTCCCAATCCGCCGAAAATAATGTTGTTTTCAGCGGTTACTATGGCTCCGGTCTCTTCGGCGGCCCGAAGGATAATCTCTTCATCAAGGGGCTTTATTGTGTGACAGTCGATTACACGAACATCAATTCCTTTTGCCGCCAGATGTTCCGCCGCAATAAGCGACTGGACAACGATGTCCCGGTTGGCGATTATCGCGGCATCTCTGCCTTCCCGGATCATTACGGCCTTTCCTATGGCGAAAGGAAAGTCGGGACCGTATATCACCGGCACCGGGTCTCTGGTAAAGCTCAGATAAACGGGACCCTGAAATTCCGCAGCCGCCCAAACCGCCTGCTTTGTGGATGCGGGATCGGCAGGGGCAATCACGGTGGAGCCGGCAATCGCCCGCATGATCGACAGATCTTCCTGTCCCTGATGGGTGACCCCGTCCGGACCGGGGGTGATGCCGCTGTGGCTGGCCGCTATTTTGACGTTCAGCCGCGGATAGTGAATTGAATTACGCACCATATCCAGAGCCCGCAGGCTGGCAAAAACCGCATATGTGGTGGCAAAGGGGATCATGCCGGCAGTGGCCATGCCCGCTGCCGCCGCAAACATGTTCTGTTCGGCAATGCCGAAGTTGAAGGATCTCTCCGGGAATTTTTCGGCAAATTTGTTGGTTCCGATCGATTTGGAGACATCCGCATCAAGTACCACGACCTTATGATTACGTTCACCGATTTCGAGAATCGTTTCGGCGTAGGAAGCTCGTGTGGGTTTGCTTTCGGCGCGTTTGAAGAAATCTTCCGAAGACAGCATGGCGACGATTTCAGGTCGAACAAAACGATAGGGATTATTGCTCACTGCTGCACCTCCTGATTTCTTCCAGCGCACGGTCGGCTTCTTCACGGCAGGGCGCTTTTCCGTGCCATTCGCACACGTTTTCCATATAAGAAACTCCTTTGCCTTTAACGGTATGCGCAATAATTATGGTGGGAGCCCCCTTGAATGTTTTAACGCTTTCAAGTGCCGGTACGATCTCTTCCATCCTGTGGCCGTCAATTTCAACCGTGTTCCAGCCAAAGGCGCGCCACTTGTCGGCTACCGGCTCTATAGGCATCAGCTCGTCAACATAAGAGTCATTCTGCAGGTTGTTGCGGTCCAGGATAGCGGTCAGATTATCGAGTTTCCATTTCGAGCCGGCCATGGCGGCTTCCCATACCGATCCTTCCTGGGATTCACCGTCGCCGATGACCACCCAGATGTGATAGTCCTTTTTCTGCAGCCTGCCGGCCAGCGCCATGCCGTTACCCACCGAAAGCCCGTGGCCAAGGGAACCCGCCGTCATGTCGATTCCGGGGACCTTGTTCATGTCCGGGTGACCCTGGAGGATGCTTCCAAGGCGGCGAAGCGTGCCCAGATGAGATTTATCAAAAAATCCCCGTTCAGCAAGCGCTGAGTACCATACCGGACATGCGTGCCCTTTGGAGAGAATGAAACGGTCCCTGTCCGGCCAGCGGGGATTTGCGGGGTCGATGCGCATCAGCCGGAAGTAGAGGGCTGTGACGAGGTCTGTTGCAGACAAAGAACCCCCGGGATGGCCGGCTTTTGCGGTACAGATCATTTCGATGATGTCGCAGCGGATAGTTGCGGCCATCTTTTTCAGGTCTTCCACAGACATCGGTGTTTGAAGTTGAGACATCTTGTATCATTCTCCTTCTTTGCTTTATACTAAGTCAATCCGAATAAATTGCTTTCGATGAATTTCCATGTTTCCAGGTAGTCGCCATGGTCCATTCGCCGGGTGAATTCTTCACAGCCGATCCGGTCCAGGTGATGCCAGATCTTGTTTGAAAGCCTGCTGTTTGCTTCAAATGTTCCCTTGATATCCCAGCGAGTCGGTGATGTGTCGGAAGTCAGGTAGTCTTCATATCCGTATTTTTTCAGGTAGTAGAGAAATTCCACGTATTCGAGATAATGCTTCGTGCCGCAGAAATAATCCCAGTCCCATTTTCCATCGTTGTCATTGATGTGGATATAATATTTGAAAGGGCTTTCAGCTAGCAGGGCAAGCGCTTCGGCCGGGTTTTCGTTTCCGTACATGGAGTGTCCGAAATCCAGAGTTACACCCATCTGCGGACACCCGATATCGTTGAGAAGACAGAGGGTCTTGGCTGCTGAATCGATAAAACAGCGGCCCCTTGTTTCGCTGGGCTTGTATTCCACATACAGGGGAATCTCAGGCCTGTATGTTCCGGCCTCTCCAAATCCTTCCACCAGGTGCTTCCAGGCCCTGGCATAATCATACTGGAAAGCGAACTCGTAGCCATCGCCGAGTGGGCAGCAGGTTACCTTGTCGGCTCCTGTTTCGGCGGCGAAATCTTTGGCCGCTTTGATGAACCCGACCGCTTTTGCGCGGATCCGGCCGTTATTGGAGGTAAGACCTCCGTTACGGAACTCGGGTTCTGCTTTGACGTTGACATTGATTGCGGCTACACTGAGATTGTATTTTTCCAGCAGCATCCGGGTGGCCTTCGGATCATTGACTTCGTACGGATAGACTATCTCGACTCCGCTGTAACCCTCAATCCGGCTGAGAAGGTTGAATTTTCCTTCCAGATCGATGGGTTCGTTATAATCGTGAAAACGGTCTTTTGTCCGGGATAAAAACCCTGTAATTACGGCTAACTTAAGCATGCAACTTCTCCTTGTATTCTGCTGCTCCGATGAAATCGTGCCTGCAAACTAATTCTTTTCCGCATCAGTATCAAATGATTGCAGGTAATTCAGTCCGAATCCGTATTCCGCGATAACCTGATCGGGCCCGCATACGATTTCGATATCCCTGCTTCCGTCATAACCCGTTCCGGTCAGATTTGCCAACAGCGGTTTCCAGGGGATTGAACCTTTTCCCGGCGCGAGTTTGATATTTTCAGTGCTCATGTTATCGCCCAGATGGGTGCCGAAAATCTTTCCCTTCAGTTCAAACGGCAGGGCGGGCGCCAATTCACGGCAAGCCCAGGCATGGCCGGTGTCAAAATTGATGCCAAGGTCAGGTGAGCCGATTTCATTGCACAGAGCCAGAAAGCGGCCCGTGCCTCCAAGGATTGAAAAGGGAAGGATTTCAAAGGCCAGTTTCATCCCCGCTTTTGAAACGATCTCGGCATACCGTCCTATCTTATCAACTAGTTTCCAGTGCACCATATCCCACCACCTGGAGTCCGTAACCAGCGGCGAATCCCAATTCACATCGAATTTTGAAGCTGGTATGGTAAGTACCCGGCAGGAGGAAAATACCTGCATGATCTCAAGCACCTGATTCAGTTCATCGATGCCGCTCCGGGGATTCAGTTTTTCCGAATTTGAGAACTGCTCCAGCATAAAATGAGCCACAAATTGTGTCGGAGCGAGGCCGAGGTCGTCAGCCGTACGGTGCACGCTCCGGGCACCAGCCGTCCACTCCGGAAGCGCCGTCTCAACCAGGATCTCGGGCTGATAGGCGGAGAAACCCAGTTCACCGGCAAGTTTAAGTCCTTCACAGAAATTCCCGATTGTGAACCCCGGCCCGTAAAGAGAAACAATAAACGCTGGACTGACACCGATCATATGTCACACTTTTCCGGATATGCCCCTCCGGGTAGAAAAATTCCGTGCATTCGAACAGTCAAGGCCATCCCCGGAGCCGTTATTACATGAAGAGCCATAAAATAACTTTTGTCAGCGACGGGAAATAGGTGATTACAATGAGCATGGAAACTGTCGCTATCATAAGCGGGATCAGGTGCCGCGTGATCGCGCCGATGCCGGCATCGGCGAGTTTGGCTGCTACGAAAAGCGTTCCTCCGACAGGCGGCGTGTAGAGCGCTATGGAGAGATTTGCGGTCATCACGACGCCAAAATGCACCATATCTATGTTGAACGACCGGGCTAGCGGAAAGAGCAAAGGCGCGCTGAGCAGCATGGCCGGCAACGGCTCGATGAAAATACCCAGTAACAGCAAAGCCAGGTTGGTCAGCAACAGGAAGACCCATTGCTGATGTGCAACGCTCTGTACCCATGCGGCAAGCTGTACGGCTACCTGTTCAACGGTCATCAGCCAGGATAGACACCCGGTGGCGCCGATTACAAGCAAAACCACGGCGCTTGTCTGAAAAGAGGATAAGAGTATATCCGGCAGGTCGCCGAATGTAATGTCCTTGTATAAGAATATGGAAATGAGCGCGCCATAGACGACCGCAACAGCCGCCGCTTCCGTAGGAGTGAACATTCCTGACCATATGCCGCCGATAATTATGACCGGCATAAGTAAAGCGGGACCCGCATCCTTGAAGGCGGCCCATATTTCCCGTATGGAAGACCTTTTCTGGCCCGTATCGCAGCCGGACTTCTTCCCATACCACATACACACGAATATTATGGCTATTGCTGTAATAATTGCCGGAACTACACCGGACATGGAAAGCTGACGCATGGAAACGCCAGAAATGAAGGCATAGACCAGAAAAGGGATCGAGAGAGGCATAAGCAGCGCCAGAGTCCCTGCAACCGACAGTAAAGCAGCTGCAAACGCTCCCTCATAGCCTTTCTCTTTCATCATGGGTACGACGAGAGACCCGATCGCAGCGGTATCCGCAATGGCCGATCCGGACACGCCGCCGAACAGGAGGCATGAGACAGTGGTGACCACGGCCAGCCCTCCGGGCAACCAGCCGAAAATAGTTCCCGCAAAAGAGACGATTCTCTTTCCGACTCCACCCTTAGCAAGCAGGTTGCCTCCGAAGATGAAGAGCGGCACGGCTATCAGGATAAATGGTTCAACACCGGAGATAAAGCTGAGGAAGATTGTTTCGAGCGGGTGAGAAAGTCCGTTCAGCCAGATCATTCCTACAGTAGTGGCCAGCAGTGCATACATCAACGGCACACCGGCCAGCGCAATTACAAGAAAGACGAGGAAAATGACAAGTGCAAACATCGATCAACCTCCGTAGCGTTCTTCGCGCGTCTTTCCGCGAACGATTTGAACCAGATCAAATGCGACGAATATCAGCATTGCTGCTGATCCAACGGGCAGACTGAGATACTGCCATGCCATAGGCCATTCAAGAACAGTCAGTTCATTGCCCCAGTTAGCCATAGCAATGCCCATTCCGAACTTGACCAGCAGCACGAGAACAAACAGGCAGAAGGCCTGGATAATTCCGTCTGCAAGCCGTCGCTTAGGGATTGACAGCTTGTCCAGAAATTCGGTGATAGTCATGTGGAGTCCGCGCCGGGCCGCGGAGGCGCCTCCCAGGAAGGATACCCAGACCATCATGAATTCGCATAACTCTGTTGTAAAAGCGACGTCTTTACCGGCCACGTGCATGACGACATTGAAGAAAACCATGATGACCATGACAAAGCCGATCAGAACAATTGTCCAGTCGACAGCGTGACCAAGCCACCGGATCAGCTTCGGCGCCGGCGGAGCCGGCGACAAACGGAAGCGATTCATAGCATACCTCTTTCGGAGGGCCGGCTCCGTGATGGAGGCGGCCCCCTTTGCTTCATCGGAGAGTATAATCAAAACTACTTGACGGGAAGAGCCTTGCGCACAGCTGCGGCATCTTCCAGAAAAGCGTCTACGTCGGCGGCGCTGTATTTTTCACGCGCCTTGCCGTATACCGGCTGTACAGCCTTCCGGAAAGGATCAGCGGATGGACTTGTGATCTTGGCACCCTTGGATGCCATCTCTTTGAGCTGATTGTCATCGTTGGCCTGGATTGTTTTGCGGGACCATTCCGCCGCCTCTTTTGCAGCCTTTGTAACAGCCTCCCGGTCAGCCGGAGAGAGCTTCTGCCATGTCTTTTCCGAAATAGCGAGCGGGATGGGGCTGTAAACGTGCTTGGTCAGGGTCACATAGGGCGCAACTTCGTAAAATTTGTTGGAGTAGATCGTATCAATGGGGTTTTCCTGACCGCTTACCGTTCCCTGCTGTATAGCCATGTAAACTTCGGGGAGAGGCATAATCTGGACGCTGAAGCCGATTGCGTCGAGGGTCCAGCGCATCATTTCATTTGGAAAAGTACGCAGCTTTTTTCCCTTGGCGTCATCCGGGGTGCTGAGCGGATCCTTTGTGGTCATGCAGCGGAAACCGGCCTCGAAGGTTGAGAGGAAGCGGAAACCCTTCTGGGGCGCCTTATCAAATTGCGCCTTCAGCCACTTGGATTCATCGTATAGTTTCCATCCCTGCTCATAGCTGTCCACGATGAAAGGAAGCATTGTGAGATTCAACGAAGCCAGATGAGGAGCATAGGAACCAGTGCTTGATACGGTGAAATCAATCCCGCCAAGTGCGAGCTGCTCGATATTCTTCGGGTCGTTGCCAAGCTGGCTGCAGCAGAAAACCTGAACCTTGTACCGGCCGTTCGTGTACTGTTCGACCTTCTTCGCGAATACTTCGGCGGCGCCCTGCCGCGCTCCCTGCTGCTGATCGGTGTGGCTGAATTTTAAAACCGTCTCGGCTGCAGCAGCTGAGACGCCTAATACGAAGACTATCAATGTGAAATAAAGCATTTTGACAAACAACGAATTCCTCTTCATATCTACCTCCTTCACTGGGTTTCGGCATAAAAAACTGCCTGTGTCATAATATGAGATGCATCCCGTACCGTCTGACTGAGAATATATTCCTTTCCTGCAATTATGAAGTTGCATACGATCAGTTTTATAAGGAACCGTTTTGCGATTCCTCTTCGAAATCTCTGATCAATTTTTCCCGTGAACGTTTAAAATGAATACGGGCGGCCTGCTCGGCCGTTTCCGGATCCTTATTTATGATTGCCTTGATAATAGCCTGATGTTCCGGGAGGGTTTCCTTTGGCGACCTTACTAGTCCTCCGCGGAATTTAACCAGATAACTGAAGGTTATGACGCTGTAAGTCTCCAGAATGTTAAACAGGAGATCATCGCCGCCAAGTTTTATCAGAAAATGGTGAAAGCGCCTGTCTGCTTTGGCATATTTTTCAACATTTCCGCTGGCTTTAGACGTCTTAAGTCCTGTTAATAAATCATTCAATTTTTTTATCTGGCTGTCTGAAATGCGGAGGGAAGCACGCCGGGCAGCCAATCCTTCCAGGACTTCCCTAAGTTCGAAAATATTGACCATCTCCTCCTTTGAAAACTCGCGTATATAAAACCCTTTGCGTGGTATGGCTGTAATTAATCGCTCCTGCTCAAGTTTTTTGAGTGCATTCACCAGAGGGGTCCGGCTGATCCCCAGATCAACCGCCAGTTTTTCCTGATAGATTTTGCTTCCTGATTTTAGATTCTGATCGAGAATCATAGACTTTAACTGATTGTAAGCTTTTTGATCGAGGTTTACGTGTTCGTTTCCCAGATTTTTCACAACAACCCTCCCGGATGTAATCGGTATTGGATACTTTTATAACATATCAAAAAACGGCCTTTCGCGAGTCCGTCATACTTTGCTAAAAACACCCGATCTAAGAACACTGAATATTGAATTTTGTATGCAAAATTATTATGAAAAAATATTAATACTGTCAACATAAAAATATATGGTCTATAATTGTTAAATTAATTTAGATAGATAGAAGATTCATGCCGGAGAGGCGATTCGGAAAGGATATTCATATCGTCCTGAGCATCAGCAGCAGAAGCGGGAGAACCAGTATCAGCAATGCGGTTGTTACAAACCAGCAGGAGTTCGCCAGATCCAGATCCAGATCGTAGATTGACGGAGGTATCAGGGCGTTAAAGGCCACCGGCATTGAGGAAAGAATTATTACTACCTTAAGCGGCAGAGCATCATCCATTTCGCCGAATCCGAGAGCCCGGGCCAGCAAAAATATCAGTAATGGAACCATGAGAAACTTTATCAGTGAAACCGAAACACATTCCCGGAGATAATCGCCTATGCGGCTGAAACGCAGGGCAAGACCGATCGAGGTCAGCAGCAGTATCGTAGCCAGAGGCACAAGCACCGCATTGGCAAGGCCGTAAAAGGCCGGGCGTTCGAGTCCGCTGAGATTGAGCGAAGCGCCTATTATAAGACTGGAAACGGCTGTCAGAATAAAAGGATCACGAAGCAGTCCCTTTATACGGGTTAGCGCACCGCCATCGTTTTCCACGGTTCCGCTGTAATATCTGGCGATGGGAAAACCTATGGCGTAATAAGATACATCTTCGAAAAGTTTGTATATGGGAACCAGCGCGAAACCAGCTTCTCCCAGGAAAATAAAACAGACCAGGGCGCCGATGGAGCCTATGTTGGTGAAAGAACCACAGCAAAAGAGAGAGCCGGTTTTTTTCGGCTCCAGCTTCAGTATGCGTGCGGCGCCCAGAGCCAGCAATCCGCCGGTAAATAAAGCGCAAAACCCGACGAAAGGCAGTGCCATCAGGCCGGGGTCTTTGACGCGGACGATCCAGATCGCTCCCACAATGGCCAGCGGATGAAGGCCGAGAAGAGCTGTTTTCTGCAAGAGCTTCCGCAGATCGACAACGGAAAGCGTCAAGCGCAGCCTACCGCTTCGGTTCAGGGCCTGAATAGTCACACCCAGCGCAAGTCCGAAGATGATGATTCCGAAAGAATAGAGAAGTTTGCTCATGGTATGTTTCGTGAATACCATATAAATACCGGGGGCACAATCCGGTAAAATTTTTACCCTATGCGGGTTGATTTAGTGTATAGTAAATAAGAGGGTTCAAGGGGCCGAGGGTTCGGGTGAGAATAACAGAAAGCAAAAGCTCGAATCTCAGCCGTTATTTTTCAATATATTATGAAGCTTCAAGGCTTCTTTCAGGAACGTTTATGCTGCACCCGGATTTGCCGATCATTAACGACCCGGAAGGTTCCGTTGTTCCGGACGACCTCCCCGAAATCACTGATGCCCATGTCCATATCTTCCCTCACGGCATTTTTTCAGCTATCTGGGACTGGTTTGACGAAAATGCCTGGGGGATCAGATATAAACTGAGGACATCGCAGATATTTGAATTCCTTTTATCCCGCGGAATAAAGCATATTGCAGCCCTCCAGTATGCGCATAAACCTGGGATTGCGGAGAAGTTAAACCTTTATATGGCGGCCAAATGCCGTGAATATCCGGGCCGGATTACCGGCATGGCCACAATCTTTCCGGGTGAGGATAATGCGGGCGGTATTCTTAAGGAAGCGTTTGCGCTGGGTCTTGGCGGCCTGAAACTCCACGCTCACGTGCAGTGTTTTGACATGAACTCCGATGACATGAATATGATATACGACATTTGCCGGTCAAACGGGAAACCCGTCATAATGCATGTCGGCAGAGAGCCTAAAAGCGCCGCTTACCTTTGCGATCCGTATAAAATCTGCAGCGCGGAAAAATTGGAAAGGGTCTTAAAAGAGTTTCCAGGATTGAAAATCTGTGTGCCCCATTTCGGATTTGACGAGACATCCGCTTATAAAAAACTGATTGAGAAGTATGACAATCTCTGGCTTGATACGACCATGATTCTGGCCGGTTACTTCCCCATGAAAGAGAAGATCGAACTTGATAGCTACAGGATCGACCGGATCATGTATGGCACCGATTTTCCGAATATTCCTTATGCCTGGGACAGGGAGCTCAGGTGGCTGAAAGCGTCAGGGCTGCCGGAGGAGAAACTGGAATGGGTTCTTGGAAAAAGCGCCGGCGGTTTTCTCGGATTACGCTGATATTCTGATTTGTCCGTAGTTCGAAATTCGAAGTTCGATGTACCCGTGTAACGGGCCCGATGTTCGGCTTTTTTATTCTATCATGCCGCATATCTTTTTTGAAATTTTCTCTGCGGAATTTCCGTTCGAATTGGTCATTATTACGAATTTATATAACCTTCCATCTCCGCCTTTTATATATCCCGCCCTTGAGCTGACTCCCGTCAGTGTTCCTGTCTTGAAATATTCGGATCCGTTATTTTTCATTAAATTTCTGTAAGGCTCGAACTCCGTGAGTATTTTTAAAAAACTTCTGGCCGTGATCAAGTTCTCCCTTGAAATGCCCGAACCTTCGGAAATCGACAGGTCGTTGATTTTGAGGATATCCCCTGCGTATGCATTTATTGCGGATATGCCTTTTTCAAGAGTTCCGGGAGGGCCGTTTATTCCGGCTCCGACAGCAAGGAGAAGCTGGTTCGCGATAAAATTGTTCGAGTGAATCAGAAGTTTCGATACTATCTGATCCAGTAAAACGGGTGATTCGTATTTAAGTATAAGCCTGTCGGTTTTAGTATCGACAGCGCCGACTTTAATTTTTCCATGACGTTTTATACCTTCTCTTTCAATAAAATATGAGATGAGATGGCCCGCATAAAGAGCGATCTCGTCCTGATCGGATGATAGCAGAATCCTTCCGCTCTTTACGTTAGTTTTTGTAATTTTCTTTATTGCAAAGGGCAAAAGAGGCGTCTGTTCCTCGGAGCTTATGAATTTTCCCTTTGAAACCCTGAAATTGACCGTATTAAAATTGACGCAAAGGGCTCCGTTAGGCGAATCGTATGGTTCGAGGGATCTTATTACTCCCGGGATTACAGTCGGATTTTTAAAATATGTGTCGTCTACTATCACATCTTTAATATATTTTAGTTTCATGGCCGGATTTTTTGCTATCTCAATGATATGCTCCGATGTGAGGAGGGGATCTCCATACCCCTTTATTTTCAGATTTGAGTCCTTGTCGATATAGAATTCAGTTGAAAACCTGTAGCTCGGGCCGAGGTAATGGAGGGCGGCAAGGGAGGTCAGGAGCTTCAGAGTGGATGCCGGAATAAGTTTTTTATCGGCATTTTTTTCCATGAATATTTTACCGTCCGGATCAGCAACAATAATCGCATCATTGGCGCCGATATGTTTCAGAATATCATATAGATCTGTTTCAGCGTAAACGTTTTGAGCTGCTGTAAAGAGGCAAAAAAAGGAAAATATAAAGCGGATAAAAATCAATTTTATATTTGTCATAATAGAATCATCTTATTCCCGGTTTGTTGCGCGTCATATACAGTCTATGGTTTAACCCGAAACTAAAAACCATAAACCAGAAACCAATTTCCTGCTCCTGCTATCTGCTTTCAACTATTAATGTTACCGGTCCGTCGTTTACAAGGTGGACATCCATCAATGCCCGGAACCGGCCTGTACTGACGGATATTCCTTTATTGCTGACTTTTTCGACAAATTGTTCATAAAGTTCTTTAGCCTTTCCGGGTTCGGCGGCATCCGTGAATGAAGGCCTTCTTCCTTTGCGGCAGTCACCGAGAAGAGTGAACTGGGATACGACGAGCATCTCTCCCCGTGCTTCAAGAACCGATCTGTTCATTTTACCGTGTTCATCTTCAAATATTCTCAGGTTTAATAACTTATCGGCAAGAAAAACCGCATCGTTTATTGTGTCCTCTTTTGAAACTCCCAGAAAGACTAGAAGGCCGGCGCCGGTTTTACTTATAATATCGCCTCCGACTGTAACCGAGCTTTCTTTTACCCTTTGCACAACTGCCCGCATGATGATATAATCCCTTTCGAAAAACGGGACTCTTTTCAGTGCCTCTTTAAGAGGTGGATAAACAAAGGAATGAGTTCCCAATCCGCCGAAGTAAGCTTGTTTCGATTTTTTTATGAAAACGTCATACTTGATTATTTGTGATTATGAAAGTAATTTCTTTCGCCGCGGCGGCTTTGTAATAAGTTATGCTCCCCGCCGAAAACTTCATGTGGATGTCTTAACAACTGAACAGCCCGTACAATTGAGGAGGTAACCATGTCAAAAAATGTAAAAAAAACAATCATAATTCTTCTGATATTCAGCTTCATTTTTACGCCCGGAATATCCTTCGCAGATGAAGAAAAAGTCAATGCGATTTCGATTACGGCGGATCTTCTCATATTCAGGCCTGCGGGGATTATATTAGTTCCCGTGACGGCGGTGCTTTTTGTCGTCGCTTATCCCTTTTCGCTGATCGGAAACAACACGGATGAAGTATATGAAGCGCTTATAGCCGAAAATTTAAGATATACCTTTCAAAGACCGCTGGGAGTAGATGTCCCGATAGAATAGTACGGTTTTATTCTTCGGGCTTCATCCTTCCCGCCGGCATGGCGTTTGCCGGCAGTGGTTGAGGTGAATATACTCAAAGAGCGGAAAGATTCAGGTTGGGAGTTGTTCCGGTGTCTGTTAAGACTAAAATTAAAAAAATATATGGATCTTTTATCTCTTTGCTGTGTAAGATTGTTATCATAGCGCTTATCGCTACGATAGTCCCTGTTATCCTGCTGCGCTGGATTCCGCCTGTCACTTCAGCCGTTATGGTAAGCAAAAGTATTGCATCCCTCTGGTCGGATAAAAAAGGCTATAAAACCCGTTACAAGTGGACTCCCATGGAGAAAATTTCTCCGCATGCCGGAATTGCGGTGGTCGCGGCTGAAGACCAGATGTTTCCGGAACATTTCGGCTTTGATCTTGAATCTATTTCAGATTCGTTGGAAAAGCATTCGAGAGGAAAGCGGCTGCGCGGCGCAAGCACCATATCGCAGCAGGTTGCGAAAAATCTTTTTTTATGGTCCGGCCGGAGTTTTATCCGGAAAGGTATTGAGGCATATTTTACCCTTCTGATTGAAGTATTATGGCCCAAACAGAGGATACTTGAAGTATATCTGAATATTGCTGAGTTCGGGAGGGGGATATTCGGGGTAGGAGCGGCAAGCGAAGCTTTTTTTAATAAATCTCCTTCAAAACTCAGGCCTTCCGAAGCAGCCCTTCTTGCAGCCGTTCTTCCCAATCCGTTACGCCTTCGTGCGGGCAAACCGACTACGTATGTTTACAGCCGCCGCGATTGGATACTCGGCCAGATGGAACAACTTGGCGGAGCCGCGTATCTTGGTAAGTAAGAGATGGGGGTGCTTAAAAAAGATCCCGTTCATCTCTGGTTAAAAGCAAGAGCCCTGAATAGCTTGAATCGGCCGTGACGGTTCCGGTGCGTCGAAGAAAAATAGAAAGGCGG
>CAZOEH010000018.1:0-880 GCA_964578785.1 uncultured Desulfonema sp.
AGGATAGAACCCTATGCGCCAATTATTATGGATCCGTCAACTATGGTACTTCATTACGGTCAGGCGGTCTTTGAAGGACTGAAGGCTTACAGGACTCAGAAGGGTTCCATTCAACTTTTCCGGCCAAAAGACAACTTTAAAAGACTTAACAGATCCTGTCAGCTTCTATGCATACCTGAATTGGATGAAAAATTTCTTTTGAATGCCCTTAAGGAATTGCTCTCACTTGAACAGAACTGGGTACCGGCGGCTCCTGATACTTCACTTTACATAAGACCGACGGTTATTGCAATGGATCCTTACCTTGGGGTGCGGGCATCCAATACATATCGCTTTTTTATCATTCTTTCTCCTGTTGGAGCTTATTTTGCTGCAGGCTTTAATCCAGTTAAAATACTGGTGACCAAAGAGCATGTCCGTGCCGTACGCGGTGGAGTGGGTGAAGCCAAAACAGCCGGAAATTATGCTGCAAGTCTTTATGCTGGCACCCGTGCTCATCAGCTTGGCTATACCCAGGTTCTTTGGCTTGACGGAATTGAGCACAAGTATGTTGAAGAAGTTGGGGCTATGAATATTTTTTTTGTAATAGACGACGAAATTATTACTCCTGTTTTAAACGGAAGCATACTTCACGGTATCACAAGGGATTCTGTAATAGCTCTTGCGAGAGAGTGGAATTATAAAATGTCGGAGCGCAGAATCAGTATTGATGAAGTAATGGAGGCTCATAACTCCGGAAAACTTAAAGAGGTTTTTCAATCAGGAACAGCAGCCGTTATTTCACCAATCGGAGAACTCAAATACGGCGATAAAGTTATTCATATTTCAGATGGGAATGCAGGACCAATGGCCTGTAAATTTTTTAAAGCTTTAACAGATA
>CAZOEH010000018.1:890-11635 GCA_964578785.1 uncultured Desulfonema sp.
GTATGGGCGGGAAAAAGATACTTTGGGATGGATCGAGGAGGTTAACATATAGGTCACAATTGATTATAATTCAGGAGAAAAACATTGAAAAACCCTGATGCCGTAAAGTATGTTCCGGCGATTATTGCCAAAATGGAACGTGAAAATCTACCTTCGGTAGTTATTGATAATTTCATATATTATTACAATAAAGTTATAAGCGGCGAAACAGGAATTATATATGATAATGATATAGAATGCGTAAGAGTAAATGAAATCGATGATATAAAAGACCTCTCTGAGTATTATGATGCGGGGAAAAAAGTAATAAAGAATTCCATCAGAATAGTTTTAAACGGCGGTCTTGGCACAAGCATGGGGTTAAGAAAGGCCAAATCGCTAATTGAAGCCAGAAACGGGAAAACGTTCCTTGATATAATTGTGAGACAGGCTGAAAGAAGCAATGTCAAGCTTGCTTTAATGAACAGCTTTAAGACGCATAACGACACTATTGAAGCTCTTCGGAAAATGAAATTACCGGCGTTTCCTGTTTTATTTCTTCAGCATAAATATCCCAAGATTCTGCGGGAGGGATTTGGGCCCGCGGTCTGGCCGGAAAACAATGAGTTGGAATGGAATCCGCCGGGGCATGGAGAAATATATACAGCTCTTCATACATCGGGAATGCTCGATAAACTCCTTGCTGAAGGGATAACCTACGCTTTCATATCAAATGCGGATAATTTGGGCGCCACTCTGGATGAGTCTGTTCTGGGTTATTTTGCTGAAATAGGATTTCCCTTTTTAATGGAGGTTGCCGAAAGAACTCCGTCTGATTTAAAAGGAGGACATATAGCAAGACACAAGAACGGACGTCTTATTTTACGTGAGGCGGCTCAATGCCCCGTTAATGAACTTGATGCTTTCAGGGATACAAGCTGCTACAGATTTTTCAATACTAACAATATCTGGATTAACCTTGCCTATTTAAAGGATCTTGTTAAAAAACGCGGGTCGGTTCATCTGCCTTTGATTCTGAATCCGAAGACAATGGATCCAAGAGACGAAGGAAGCCCCAGAGTTTATCATATAGAAACAGCGATGGGAGCAGCTATTGCACTTTTTGACGGAGCAAGCGCGGTAAGGGTTCCGAGAACCAGGTTTTTTCCGGTGAAAAAGTGCAGCGATCTGCTTGCGGTCCGTTCGGATTGCTATATGATTAAAGACGAAAAGCTAGTTCTCAATCCGGAAAGAAAGTATCAGGCAATACGCATAAGTCTCGATAACAGGTTTTACAGCAGGATCGAACAATTTAATGATAGATTCAAAGAGGGAGTACCTTCCTTGGTAAAATGTGAATCTCTGACTATATACGGGGATGTTTTTTTTGATAAGAATGTCAGAATTGAAGGAAATATTGTTATTGCAAACAGAGGAAATTCCCGTGCAATAATAAAGAAAAATACGGTTATAGACAGCGACATAACCTTTTAGATACACATAACAGAGTATTATCTTTTTTTAACTGCATATTCTACTGTAACGTTATCACTTGACCCGGGTGCAGTTTTGATTGAAGGGCTCAGCGCAAGTTTAACGGTTATTGTGTCGGAAGAGTAAATATTGTCGAGATAAATTTTTTCCGTATAAACGGTCGAAATCCTGTCTAAAATACGGCTTCCCCCTATAAGAACAACCCTGGATGGATTGATTTTCACTTTTTCCATTAATAAATGTTTGGGCAATTTGCCTGTCCATTCAACCTGAATCGGCACTTCTTTTACAACTGGAATTCCTAGAGTGACGTCGACAATTGGAGGCGTAACCTTTTTAAGAAAAATTCCCGGAGGAAGAGATACGTTTTCATCCGTTATCACAAAACTGTTTTTTCCGACGGCCGCTTTGCCAAGATCTATTTTGACTTTGACCTGTTCAGGGCGCATCGATTTTATAAGAGATCCTGATCCGCTAAGATTAAGCGTAACCGAATTAACGGAAGTGTCGATTATTTCCACCTCGGAATTTCGATTCATATATTCAACGGATGTTTCCAGGTTGACCAGGGTTTCCAATCCTCGTGAAAAACTGAACCATACCCCGACAATAAACAGAAAAGAAACAAGAGCGGCAGCGGATATTCTGAAATTTTCTTTACGCTGATCATGCCTGAGCCTGGGTCTGTCTCCGAGATGTTCCTGCAATTGACGTTCGAGCTCTTTTCTGTGATTTATCGGGTATATTAGGGAATTCCTTGCCACTGAGACAGTTCCTCTTTCTTCGGAGACCACAACAACCATTGCGTCGGTAGTTTCAGCCAGTCCAAGAGCCGCCCGATGTCGTGTTCCATAGTAGGAAGGAAGATCATTCTTATGGGAGAGAGGTAGAATACATGCAACCTCTGTTATTTTGTCTTTGTGTATTATTGCAGCCCCGTCGTGTACGGGGTTATCGTGCCAGAAAATACTCATTATCATTTCTTTGGACACAACACCGCGCCAGGGTATACCGCTTTGAACAAACTCTTCAATATCTTCATTTGCCGGAAATACGATAAGTGCCCCTGTGTGTTTTTTTGCAAGCTCGAAAACGCTTTCGGCAATTATTTCGACGGGAGAGGTAATTACTTTTTGAGAAAATCCCCAAAGAATTGTTTTGAAGTTTTTTGCCTGCAAAACGCTGCGTATTTCATTTCTAAAGACAACAACAATTATTAACGCTGCAACAGCCGTAATACCCTGAATTGCCCAGCTCGTTATAATAAGTCCCAAAGAAAAAGCCAGTCTTTGGAAAAACCAGAGAAACGCTATTCCAATAAGTACCCGGAAAGCATTTGTTCCGCGGAAAAGTATATAAAATCTAAACAAAATATAGCTGTTGAATGAAATATCAACTATATCCTGCCATCTGATGCTTGAGAAAAAAGAGAGAAAATTATTCATCTTTTAATCCGAATAAAATATACATATTTGAAAACTCATATTTTTAAAATATATGGTATTACGAATTTTTCAAGAAAAAAATTAATAATTTATAGGCATTTGTAATTTATTTATCACAGAGCTGTAACCATTATGGGCTTCCCGATAACGAAAACAAATGGCTTGACAAATAAATTAATAAACATTAAATATTATTATGTTTTAATGTTAATCAATTCGTTATGATGAGTGCTCGCAAAGTTCAGATATTCCAATCCGCCGCTCCGGCAGTTTTTTATGATTATGCACTCCGGTATGTCTGAATCATTTGGCTGTGGTTTTTGCTGAAGTAAAATCGTTTATGTAACAAAATAGTAATGATGCAGAATCCAGAGTTATTACAAGGGGGCATATGGCAAAAGGAAAAGGAAAAGCAAAAGCAGGACAAAGGAGAGTTACCTTTACAATAGAAGCTCCGGAAGTCAATAATGTATCTTTAATGGGAGACTTTAATGAGTGGGATGAGAAAGCACATCCCATGAGACAGTATGAAAATAATATATGGAAAAAAACTGTTTTCCTTGATCCCGGAAGATACGAATACAAATTCCTGATTGACGGACAATGGCATAAAGACCCGAACAATAACCAAGTTTGTCCCAACCGCTTTGGAACCTTCAACAACTTTTTGATAGTGTCGTAAGATTTATGATATTACGGGAATTAAGGGTCGGTAAAAAAATGACGATCATAATATAAATCATTATATTTGGATGTGATAAATGAATAGAATGCTATTTGTTATCTTTTGTGTGAGCGCGGCACTTTGCTGCCCGGGTGTTTCATCGTCTGTTGATGAGTCTGAAGGAACTTTAAGTGTCCCTATGGGAATTATAGGGCTTAAACCTCCTGAAGGCGTGAGCCCTGTCAATGCACTAGTTCAATTTCCCCATGCCAGACATTTTATATATGAATGCCGCAGGTGCCACCACAAGTGGGAGGGAGATACTCAAAATCTTTCCTGCGGAACCTCGAACTGTCATGATCTTTCAGGGATTCCAAAAGCTGAAGATATGAAGCAGAAACAGGATAACCAGTTAAGATATTTTAAAAATGCTTATCATGACCAGTGTATAGGGTGCCATAAATCTATAAAGACGAATAATTCAGAGCTCGAATTGTCAAAAAAAATGCTGAAATCCAAATTACCTAAACCGGGACCAACCGGTTGTGTCGAATGCCATCCAAGGCAAAAATAAAAGACGAAATGTTAGAGTCCCTCTCGGGGGCGGTAATGAGGGAGAAAATATGGCGCTGCATATATTGGAACATATAAAATGGTTCGGACATGACTGTTTTTCAATAACAGCAGGCGGAAAAAATATTTTTAGTGATCCTTATGAATTAGGAGATTGCGGAAAGGCCGATATAATCCTTATTACTCATTCCCACTATGATCACTGCTCGGTTCCGGATATCAATAAAATAAAAACAACGTCAACTGTATTTGTAACAGAAAAAGATTCAGCCGCAGCTCTTTCGGGAGATGTGCTGGTTGTTAAACCTGGGGATAAAGTCTCAGTCTCCGGTATAGAAATAGAAGCCGTTCCGGCTTACAATATCAACAAAAACTTTCATCCCAGAAAAAACAACTGGTTAGGATTTATTTTAAATGCCGGTAAGAGTAAAATATATCATGCAGGAGATACAGATCTGATACCTGAAATGGGTTCTATTACTGCCGATATAGCGTTGCTTCCGGTATCGGGCACCTATGTTATGACTGCTGAAGAAGCTGTTGAAGCCGTAAAACTTATCAAGCCGAAAATTGCTTTGCCGATGCATTATGGTTCGATAGTGGGATCAATAAACGACGCAATTAAATTTAAAAATTCTCTTGAAGGATTATGTGAAGTGGCTATTATGAAAAATGAATCCTGCGGGCGAAAAAATATTTGAAAAGGTAAGAAATAGTGAGTGATGATTCATCTATACTTTGTGATAAGAAACTTATTGTCGGAATAGGCTCAGCCCTTGTTGATATCCTGGCGCTTGAAGATGAAGAGTTTATAAACAGAGCCGGGGCGGCAAAAGGCGGAATGATTCTTGTTTCGAATGAAGTTATTGAAAGTACATTGTCTAAAACAACAACTAAACCCAGCATTGTTCCTGGTGGTTCGGCATGTAATACTATTGTTGGAATTGGACGTTTGGGCGGAGCAGCCCGTTTTGTTGGAAAACTGGGAGAAGACGCGCTGGGAAAATTTTTTGAAAAGGATCTTGAAAAAAATAATGTTGAACCCTTTCTTTTCACATCCGCCTCTCCTACCGGAAGAGTTCTTTCCATCATAACTCCTGATGCACAACGCTCGATGTTTACTTGCCTTGGTGCAGCCTCAGAAACAAAACCTGAAGAAATTACCGAAAATTGTTTCAAGGATGCTGTGATTGTGCATATCGAAGGGTATCTGTTGTTCAACAGGGAATTAATACAGTCTGCTCTTATATCTGCAAAAGCAGCCGGTGCGCTTGTTTCACTCGACCTTGCAAGCTTCACTGTTGTAGAGGAATCTAGAGACTTTCTATATAAGATCGTTGATGATTATGTGGATATACTGATTGCAAATGAAGATGAGGCCTTTGCCTTTACAGGATATAAAGATGAATTGCAGGCGCTTGAGGCTCTTTCAAAAAGTGCTGATATAGCTGTATTAAAGCTCGGTAAAAAGGGAAGCTATATTTCCCGGAGAGGTGAAATAATCAAAGTTGCGCCAAAGGGAAATGGTTTTGCGGTAGACACCACAGGAGCAGGGGATCTCTGGGCTGCTGGTTTTTTATTTGGACTTGTTAATGGTTACCCTCTAGAAAAATGCGGTGAACTCGGTTCTGCGTGCGGATATGAGGTTTGTCAGGTTGTGGGCGCTAATATTCCGGAAGCAGGCTGGGAAAGAATAAAGGAAATAATCAGATAATAGATATACGGAGAAACAATGGCAAAAAAGAAAATAACAAGAAAAGAACTCCTGAATGAACCGGATGAATTTATATCTTTTTCGTCTAGGCTGTTAAGTTTTACAGCAACGCATAAGATTCAGATATTATATTTTATCGGTGCTTTGGTGGTGATTGGAATTGCTTTATCAGGATACGGATATTCTTCCCGCAAATCTGAAGGCAAGGCCTTTGCCATGCTTGAAAAGGCAAAGAAGGATTATAAAATTTCTCTCAGCAAAGATGGTCCTGAAAAAGCTTTGAATGAGGTTAAAGATGACTTTATGAAGATTATTGAGAAATATTCGGGTAAACACGGCGGAAAAATGGCCAGCCTTGAATTAGCCAATATTTATTATAATGCAGGTGATATGGATTCTTCCATTGAGCAATACGGTAAAGTGCTTAAGGCTTTTAATGATAACAATGCAGTTAAATGCCGTATATTAAGCAGTCTTGGATATGCTTATGAAGCAAAGAATGATTTAAAATCTGCTGTAAATTATTTTGAAATGATTGTTTCAGAACCTGATAATTTCCTGAAAGATGAAGCCTTGTTTAATCTCGGAAGACTTTTTGCATTGATGGGAGATGAAAAAAAGAGTAAAGCCTCCTATCAGAGGATTGTTTCCGGTTTTGCAGACTCATTTTATGGAGAAATTGCAAAAGAGCGCGTATCTTGATATTTCTTCCTTTCAAAATATTAACGGCCTGCCGAAACAATTTCCGACTGGCCGTTAAGGAGGAAAGATGAATAATTATCAGGTTTGAATATATGTATCTGCAAACATCTTGCCAGAACACCACATTAAAATCATCCGAACAACCATTTTTTATGATTTATATTTAATTTAAAGCAGTTATAACTTAAAAATAAATAGTTGTTTCTATAGTATCCCATCATTTTTTTATCGTTTTCTCCTTATAAAGTTCAATAAATTGAACCACCGAAAACCACCGATAAACATAACAATTTGAATTTTCAGTAAATATCTGTGTTCAATTTATTGAACCGGGGAGCGACAGGTTTTGTATGCAGTATTATTCTAATTTATCAATATGTTATGCAAAGATACTGTTTAGGGTTTTGTACCCGAATCAAGATTAAACTATTCAAGTTTCCAGCTGAGTTTCCTTGTATCTGCACAGGGTAATGACCGCGTGAATCCTCATGCAATCATCACCCACGGGCAGTTTTCCACACTAATAAGCCTTTGTTTGATCCCCAAAAGGAGCTTTAAGCCTATTATATAGCTCCTTGTCCGCGCAAGGATATTTCCTTCACCGGCGTATCCGGATCATTGGAATAGATTCTGAGCGTTGCAGCGAAAGAGCGTTGATCAGTCGGTTTGAATTTCATCTCCAGTTTGTATTCTTTTAATGGGCTCACCTTGAACTGGGATGTTTCGACGTTAAAGGCGGAGGCATCCGCACCGACCACTTCGACTTTTGTCACCATCAGGGTTGCTGTCCCTTTGTTTATAACTTTAATGGTCTTTTTCACCGATTCATTTATCTTGATACTGCCGAAATCCAGAGAGCTTGGCGTCGATATATCCGCGACACCCGACGAAACGGTTATAGTAATGCTGGCCGACCGGCTTGTGGAAACATTTCCGGCCGCGTCCTTTGCCCAGGCATAGAGTGTTTTGGAGCCTGCCGATGAAAATGTATAACTAACCGGTCTGGCAGATGCCCATCCGGACGCCGTTGCCGAAGGTTTCGATGAGGTTTCGGTCAAAAGATACCCGGTTACCGAAACATTATCACTTGCGGTAAAACTGGTAATTGCCACCGTCAGCGAGCTGGAGATAGATGGCATGCTGAATGCCGTTACAGTTGGTGCGGTGGTGTCAGACGGTGCCGGGAGCGTGATGGTGACTGTCATCGAGCGACTGCCGGAAACATTTCCGGCCGCGTCCTTTGCCCAGGCATAGAGTGTTTTGGAGCCTGCCGATGAAAATGTATAACTAACCGGTCTGGCAGATGCCCATCCGGACGCCGTTGCCGAAGGTTTCGATGAGGTTTCGGTCAAAAGATACCCGGTTACCGAAACATTATCACTTGCGGTAAAACTGGTAATTGCCACCGTCAGCGAGCTGGAGATAGATGGCATGGCGAATACCGTCACGCTGGGCGCTGTTGTATCAGATCCTGACCCAGAAGGCATTTCTAGGCCTCGTTCCGGACGTGAGAAGCTGTGACACCACGAACAGTCATCTTTTTTGTCCGTAACATGCTTTTTGTGAAGAGAGGTATAAGACGGAAGACTTTTTTGCCCATGACACTGTGTGCAGGTGGTGCTCTGCGTTCCCTTCATGGCATAGCCAATGCTTTTAAGGTTCAACTGAGTTGCGGTTGATGTGTGGCATTGTGTGCAGGTCAATGCATTGCCCTTTGGCATCACTTCGTGGGTGATAAGCTGATAAGTATCCGTATCGATGTTTTGATATGATGTGGTGCTGGGATATCCCATGTTTATAAGGCCGGCTTTTACGGCATTATCGTAATTCCCGCTTGAAAAATAGACCGATGTATCAAGTGCCACAAGCACGCCCAGGCTGTTCGCAAGGGGCTGAAGAGCCTTTTTGTATTTGAACGGATACAGCATGCTGCCTGATCCTTTGATGCTGCCTTCCGGGCGGGAAGTCGGATAGGCTCCGGTAGTAGCATCGAACCGAACTGTTTCGTTCAGGCTGTAATTCCAACTCATGCCGTTCCAGAATGAATAAGTAGGTTTCAGATCGCTGCCTCTTGTGATAAGGGGCTCCCAGCGGCTTAAAGCAGCACTCCACTCCGGAATCGACCAGTTGCGGTAAACTTCCGTAGATTCGGTTGCGGTCGTGTCTGCTGCATTTCTAGCGTAGGTTTTGATATGACAAGTCTGACATGCAACGCGGTTGACGTGTCGATTGACATCCGCAGTTGCATGTCCAGAGGAAGTCGTTTTATTTGTATGGCAGGTCGCGGTACTGCAGTTTACTTTCACATCCAGATCTGTCTGCCGAAGATCTGAGCCGCGACCCGCGATCCGGTGGTTCTGTGTGGTGTGGCACTGCTGACAGTTGAGATTGGCGCCTGTGGAGGACATATGGACGTCAAAATTTCTGTCAGTTGTCGTGGCGTGGGCCAATGCCATGTCGCCGCGTTTATTGTTGTCGCCTCCGCCACCCTTGGCATGACACTGAATGCAGTTGGATCGCGCAGGCTTATGCACAGTCTTAACAGCCTGATCCATGGTTATGGACCCCATGTTAATCGTATCCGGAATAAACACGCCGTTAACCTTCTTTCGTTTATAGTCCTTCTGGTGACATATCAGGCAGTCGATATTCTGAAGCTGGGAAGGAGTTGCAGTCGCCACGGGTTTCGCCCCAAGACCGGCATGACATGAACCGCAGGCATTCCAGTTTCCCAGAATGGAGACACAATAACTGTTTAATGCCGTATTGAGCTTACCCTGGACAGCCGGACCATTAACAGTGTAAAGAGCCTGCCCTTGCCATTGGTAGTGGCTGGAGCTGTGCATTTCGAGTGCTTTGGATTCATGGCAGGTCAGGCAGCTTTGTGAACCCTGCCACGTAAGCCCGGTGTGATCAGCAGCAGTTGCTTTTCCTGAAATCAGGACCATCACCGCGATATACAGACCCATGATCCATGCTGAGCCGACATGTCGTTTCTTCATAACTACTCCTTTTGTAATTCGGGAAAACCGTCTCCTATTTGTTGAAAACTGTAAAACATTTATTTTTCGTGTACTTGGCATTGGTGCTTTAAATAGTTTTAAGTCTATTGGTTATCATTACTATTATAAAAGATATAAAAGAATGCAAAAAATGTACCGATATAAAATATTTTATAATTGTTAAGATGCGTTATTTTCAACTGATACTAAATATATAGCAGATATTTCAGATAGTTGGTCTGTGGCAGAAGGTTTTCATACACAGGAAGGTGATTTAATAATCAGTGATATTTGATATCGTTTTTGCAGAATAATTGTGTAAATCAAATTTTGCTGTCAAATAATTGACAGCCGGCTTACGGCAATATCCCAGATGCTCATATGATTATATAACATGCAGGTTTTAGGCCGATGGGCTGAAGGCCGGAAATTTAATAGCACATGTGCTGTTATTGATGATAATATAAAAAGCTACAGTATGTTCTAAATAAATACGGATAGAAGCCTGTGCAAACCGAGTGATTCAACGATAAATCGAAATTATTAATGAGCGGAGATGTATTTTTTAAAAATAGTTGAGACGATTTGAAAAGCACTTTACTTAAAGCAATTAGGAAGTTATGATCCAATATAAAGTATCAAGGCTGGAAGCATTGTTATATGTAGGCATTTTCATACAAGCGGCGTCATTTTTTACCACCAGTCACCAAAATTGGAGTATTAGATTCAGTCAGTTGAAAAGCACTTTACTTAAAGCAATTAGGAAGTTATGATCCAATATAAAGTATCAAGGCTGAAAGCGCTATTATCTGTAGGCATTTTCATACAAGCGGCGTCATTTTTTCCCACCTGTCGCCAATATTGAGGGATTGAATTCAGCCAATGTGATGCACGGAAGTATCAAGGCCGTACCTCACCGTCATTTGATAGTAGGTATTCAAAAACGACAGCGAATCTATTTATGTATAATCGTTAACTGATTTACATGCGCTCAAACTTTGCCCTTAAAGCTCTGATCATCGATTCAGTTCAACAATCTGAACCACCAATAGCAAGTCGTTAATGTACTATCTTGAATATTAAAGTATTTATCAGTGTTCAATATTATGAACCAGCTGTCAGCGAATGTTTATCTATTGCAAGATATTAACATAAGTATGTTTCAAAATAAG
>CAZOEH010000018.1:11645-18417 GCA_964578785.1 uncultured Desulfonema sp.
CTGGCTGAGACCGCTTTTCCCGATACCAAGCAAAGCGGCGGCATTTGACTGAACATTGTTAGCCAGTTTCATAGCTCTTTTTATCATTGATTGTTCAACAAGATCGAGAGTTTCATATAATGTTGCGGTAGCCGGAATACCATCGAAATGGAGTTCATTATAAACATTATCTTTGAATTCTCGTGGTAGATCCGTGACCTTTATTCTATCGCCGTGGCATAAGATCATAGCTCTCTCAATGGAATTTTCAAGTTCACGGACGTTTCCCGGCCAGGCATAGTCATATAGAAGTCGTTCAACTTCCGCCTCAACGCCAGCTACAGGAGGTTCTGCTTTTCGTTCCGGAGCATATTTTTTTATGAAGTGATCAACAAGGGGTCGTATATCTTCCAATCTCTCTCTTAATGGAGGAATTACGATATTAAGGACATTCAGACGGTAATAAAGATCTTCCCTGAAACGCCCCAGTTTTACCTCTTCCTTTAACTGTCTGTTTGTGGCAGCAATAATGCGGATATCAACCAAAATCGGCTTAACTCCACCCACTCTTTCAAAATTTCTTTCCTGAAGCGCGCGGAGCAATTTTACCTGAAGTCCCTGAGAAAGTTCGGATATTTCATCAAGAAAAAGGGAACCGCCATCTGCGAGTTCAAACCGGCCCTTCTTCATGGAAATTGCTCCCGTAAAGGCACCTTTTTCGTGGCCGAACAACTCGCTTTCAAGCAGATTTTCAGCAAGAGCTGAACAATTTACAGCTATAAAAGGCTTATCCCGCCTCGGACTGTTAAAATGTATTGATTTCGCTACAAGCTCCTTTCCTGTACCGCTTTCACCTTCGATTAAAACCGTCGCGGACGACGGAGAAACTTTTCTTATGGTTTCGAAAACATTTTTCATGGCCTTGCTTTTGCCTATAATGTTTCCAAAATTATATTGTGATTCCACTGCGTCACGAAGACGTCTGTTCTCTTTGACGATTTTGTACATTGCCACAGCTTTTTTTACATAAATCACAAGCCTCTCGTTATCGAAAGGTTTCAGTATGTAATTATAGGCTCCTTTCTGCATAGCTTCCACAGCTTTTTCAACTGTCCCATGAGCTGTCATCATTATTACAGGTAGATCGGGCTCCGTAAGTTTTATTCTTTCCAGAAGTTCAATGCCGTCAATAAGAGGCATTTTCATATCTGTGAGTACAAGATCGATGTCCGAATTTTTTATTATTTCAAGAGCGGCAAGACCATTGTTTGCAGTAAGAGTTTCATATCCTTCTTCCTCAAGAACCGCGCTTAAAATCAGAGGATAGTTCTTCTCGTCATCGACGATTAATATTGTTTCCATAATTATTTCCCCTGTTCTGCAGGAATAGTTACAAAGACCCGGGTGCCTTTTGTCTGCCTGTTTAAAATTTGAATCGTGCCGTTATGGGCTTCAATGATATTTTTTACTATTCCAAGACCGAGACCTGTTCCTTTGTCCTTAGTGGAAAAAAAAGGATCCCATACTTTTTTCAATAGTTCATCAGGAATACCGGGGCCTTCATCATCAAAAACAACATTTACTCCGGCATTATCGGATGTTATTCCGACAAATATTTTACCGCCTCTTGGCATTGATTGAATGCCGTTTATAAGTATGTTCAAAAAAGCCTGGTAAAGCATATTTGAGTCTGCCATTACTTCCGGAAGAAATGGGGCCGTTTGTTTTTCTACAACGCAGCCTTTTTCTTCAAACTGCGGGGCGAGTGATGTAAGGTTTTTTTCAAGGATATCTTCAATACGGCATAAAGCTAAGTTCGGTTGACGAGGTTTGGCAAAAGCGAGAAAATCGGTTATTATGCTATTTAGACGTACGGCCTCCTCGACTATTATGTCCGGAATAGAATTTGAAGGATCGAGAACTGCCATTTTTTTCTTTAACAGCTCGCCCGAGCTTCTTATAATTCCCAATGGATTTCTTATTTCATGGGAAATTCCTGCTACCATTTCTCCAATAGACGACAGATGCTCGGCACGTCTTAACTGCTTTTCCAGAACAAGCCTTTCCAAAGCCCGTTTTTCAATTATGGATTCGCCCCTTCTTACTACAAAAAGCAGAATAATAAAAAGACCGCTCATGACAACAGTGATCGTGCCGATTACAACAATCTGAAATCTAAAAATCGTTTTATATTCATTTGATAAATCCTGGACTATCTCAATAACGCCTATTGTCGAACGTTTAGATCCGGGTCGTACATCTTCCGTACGAAGGGGTGCCGTTGTTATCATTTTATTTTCAGACGGAAAACCTAGAAGTGTTTCAATGAAATTTCCTTTTTGAATCAATTTCGTTGAAGACTTACCGGTAATTGCGGTCAAATATTCCGGACCGCCAACATTTTCTTTTCCCACCATATTTTTATCAAAACTATATGATATGACATTTTTCTTGGCGTCATATATCGAGACCATATCGACTTTATAGCCGTGAAGAGCGCTCAAAATAACCTTATTGAGCATGTCGGCCTGGACTTTATCTCGCAGCTTTATTTTTTTATATTTCAAAGCGGCCGGGACGAAAAATTGCCAGAAAATCTGATGATTCAGATTTTCGGCAACAAAAAGAGCATACTCTTCACTCCTTTTTTGCTGAGTGGTTCTGACCCAGTCTGTGTTTAGAACGGATAACACTATTGTGCTGATGAAAATTACGATAAGACTTGAAAACGTAAAATATTTTACAAGCCTGAACGGCTTTACTTTTTCTTCAGATGTGTTCATAAAAAGTGTGCTTTGATTTTTATAGAGTCAATCAATAAAGTATAATCTTGATGTAAGAAAGCAATCTTTACAGAGATATACGGAAACAAGCAGTTAAAGTCAAGGCGATGCTGTTTGTTATTACTTTTTTATACGCCTTTGTACGGAGTCATGGTATTAAGTAAAAAAAGTCGCTAATGGGCTTATTTTATATTTCTCAGAACATACGGGAGTATTCCTCCGTTTGTAAAGTAGGTTAATTCGGCCTGGGAATCTATTCTAGCAGTAACGGTAAAGCGGGTTATGCCCCCATCTTTTTGCCTTGCTGAAATCAAAAGCTTCTTTCCCGGATAAAAATCTTTCTCAATACCAGTAATATCATAAACTTCTGTTCCATTCAGTTTAAGTTTTTCATGCCCGTCGCCTTCTTCAAACTGAAGCGGAAGAACGCCCATGCATACAAGATTACTGCGGTGGATTCTTTCAAAACTTTCAGCTATCACGGCTTTGACCCCTAACAGAGAGGTTCCCTTGGCGGCCCAGTCACGCGAACTACCTGTTCCGTATTCGCGTCCTGCAATTACAATAAGAGAAATCCCTTCTTTTTTATAAATCTCCGAAGCGTCGTATATGGGCATTATTGTTTCATCCGGGAATAAAACCGTCCACCCGCCTGTAACGCTTGGTACGAGCCTGTTTTTCAAGCGGATATTGCCGAATGTACCGCGCATCATTACTTCGTGATTACCCCGGCGGGAACCGTAGGAATTGAACTCATCCGGCTCTAAGCCTTTATTGATTAGATATTTTCCTGCCGGGCTATCTTCAGGAATAGAACCGGCAGGTGATATGTGGTCTGTAGTAACCATATTTCCGAGAAGAGCAAGCACTCTAGCATTTTTGATCTCTTCCGGTTTCGGAACGCTTGCTGTTATTTCATCAAAAAAAGGCGGATTCTTTATATACGTGGATTCAGCATCCCAGTTATAAAGGGCGCTCTCAGGAACGGGAAGAGATTTCCATTGTTCGGAGCCTTCGAACACAGAGGAATATATATTTTCAAACATCTCAGGCATCAAAAGAGTTTCGAGAGTTGTCCTGATTTCTTCCGAAGATGGCCATATATCTCCAAGAAAGACAGGTGCGCCATTACGGTCAAAACCGAGAGATTCCGTCTTGAAGTCAATATCGATTTTTCCTGCTATAGCATATGCAACCACTAGTGGGGGAGAAGCGAGAAAGTTGGCTCGGGTAAGAGGAGAGATTCTTCCTTCAAAGTTGCGGTTGCCGCTTAATACTGAAGCCACAACAAGACCATGTTCTTTTATCGCAGTTGCCACTGACTCGTGCAGGGGACCGCTGTTTCCTATGCAGGTAGAGCATCCGTATGCAACAACGTTAAATTTAAGTTCCTTCAGATAACTCAGCAGCCCTGATTTTTCAAGATAATGTGTAGCTACTTTCGAACCGGGGGTAAAACTCGTTTTAACCCAGGGTTTAACCGAAAGACCAAGAGAAAAAGCCTTTTTTGCCAGAAGACCGGCCCCTATAAGAACTGAAGGATTGGAAGTGTTTGTGCAGCTTGTTATTGCAGCTATGACAACGGCTCCGTGATTTAAATTACCCGAAACCAGATCAATATCTATATTGATCTGGTCGTCGATGACATCATGACATATTCCGGTTACAGAATCGGCATCCTGCTTTTCAGCAAAACCGCCTTCCTGTTCCCACCTGATTTTATCGTTAAGAGAGGTTTGGACAGGTTTTTCATCAAGTTTACATGCTTCATTTGCAGCTTCTCTGAATACCTCTTTGACTTGATAAAGAGATAGTCGTTCCTGGGGCCTGTTAGGGCCTGCAATACATGGCTCGACAACACTCATGTCAAATTCAATAAAGTCAGTAAATAACGGATATTTATTGCTTTTTTCACGAAAAAGGCCCTGTTCTTTTGTATATCGTTCAACAAGAGAAACAACATCTTTGGGGCGGCCAGAAAGACGCAGATATTTTAATGTCAGATCATCCACAGGGAAAAATCCCATTGTTGCTCCATATTCCGGGGCCATGTTTGCAATCGTTGCCCTGTCCTCTACGCCGAGACTTGATAATCCTTCTCCGCAGAATTCGACAAATTTTCCCACAACACCTCTTTTTCTCAAAAGCTCTGTTATATAGAGCACGAGGTCCGTTGTTGTAGTTCCGTCAGGAAGCACTCCTTTCAGTCCCAGGCCCAGGACCTTCGGTGTAAGAAGATAGTAAGGCCTTCCCAGCATAACGGCCTCAGCTTCTATTCCGCCAACTCCCCATCCCAAAACGCCTATCCCGTTTATCATTGTTGTGTGGGAATCAAGGCCGACCAGGGTGTCCGGAAAAGCTGTTTTTACGCCGTCTATCTCTTTTATAAATACAACTCTTGCGAGATGTTCAAGGTTAATCTGGTGGCAAATTCCTGTTGCCGGCGGTACGACTTTAAAGTTATCAAAATTCTTCTGCCCCCATCTTAAAAATGTATATCGTTCTGAATTACGCCTGAATTCATGATCGATATTTTCTTCAAGCGAAGAGTCTTTGCCATATGAGTCTACCTGGACGGAGTGATCGATAACCAATTCGGCCGGTATAAGCGGATTTATTATTAAAGGATCTCCATATAGCCGTTTTGCTGCATCGCGCATGGCTGCTAGATCGACAATTGCTGGAACCCCCGTAAAATCCTGAAGCAATACACGGGCCGGTAAAAAGGGTGTCTCGCCATTGGCTTTATCGGGATTCCAGGAAGCTAGGTTTACTATATCTTTTGAGGTAAACTGAAGTCCGTCCTCATTTCTTAAAAGATTTTCGAGAAGGATTCTGATGCAGAAAGGTATTTTTGCTATATTACTGAATCCTGCATCAGCCAGCTTGTTGAGACTGAAATATGTAAGAGTTTGATTACCGGTACAAAGTGATGCTTTAGTATTAAAGCTGTTTTTGCAAATGGGCATATTACCTCCAAAAAATAATCTATAAAAAGCAGTTTTATCGAAAACAGCTAAAAAAATATTTCTATATATTTAATCGGGAAACTTTACAACAGTTCCTTAACAACAGCTCTTTCCTGATAATTTTTTCTTTTATTCTTGACATGATTTTGCAACTTGATTATAGACTTCTCTTCAAACGAGAAGTTACATTTCTGCTGTCTAAATATTTATATTTTCTGGCTTAAATTGTAAAGAGTGCCTTAAATATGCAACTGGGAGAGCTGTTAGCTCAGAAAAAAACAGCTATTATTGATAAATGGTTTGATGCCGTTGCAGAGACCTATCCTGTCGACACGGCCGGATTTATCAAAAGACAGAAAGATCCCTTTTCAAATCCGGTTGGGGGGACTACGCAAAAAAGCCTCGTGGTACTTATGGATGAACTGCTCGGAGAGATGGATCGTGATAAAATAGATTCATTTCTTGATCCCATAATAAGAATAAGGGCCGTTCAGGATTTCACACCCTCAAGGGCAACTTCATTTGTTTTTTCTTTAAAAAAAATAATCAGAGATCATCTAAATAAAAGCGATTTTAATGACCACCTGATTGTAGCCGATCTGGCACTTCTTGATCAGAAAATTGATCTGATCGGATTGATGGCTTTCGATATTTATATGAAATGCAGAGAGAAAATATATCAGATAAAGGCAACTGAAGAGAAGAACAGGTTTTTTAGTGCATTTGAGCGAGCGGGTTTGATTAAAGAGCTTTCTGGCGGCAAGCCGGAACCATTATAGAAGTAATCATATTCAATAATTAAGGCTTGGGATTGAGAGTCTGTCAAGTTTTAAATGACGCTTTAAAGCCGTCTCGAGCCATAGAGCGAGGTAATGTTAAATGAATGTAAAGTACATGTTCTCACTCGTTGCGGTATTTATTTTGTTTCTGCTTGCATACGTGGGAGTTGAAGCGGCGGGCCTTCAGGTCCTTTTTGGGATTGTTATACCGTATGCGGCCATTCTTGTTTTCGTCATAGGAGTGATAAACCGTGTGATATGG
>CAZOEH010000019.1:0-17824 GCA_964578785.1 uncultured Desulfonema sp.
TTTCAACAACAAGATCTTTCATCAGGTAGGCATTTGCAAGAGTGGTATATGCCTGTAAAAAATGTGAATTATACGCAATAGCTTTTGTTAATGCGGCAATTGCCTCATCAAGGTTTCCTTTCTGAAGATGAATAAAGCCTATGTTGCCGTAACCCTCGGAAAAACCGGCTCTGGAATGAATGGCCTGTTTGTTGTAATATAAACAGCCGTCAAGATCTCCGCGGTGAAGACAGAGACCTCCAAGCTGAACATATGCTTCAGCAAGGCTGGGACTGCAATTAATCGCATCCTGAAGCTCTTTTTCGGCTTCATCAAATTGTTTCAGTCCGATCAGCGCTACTGCCAGATTATAATGAGATGTTCCGCAATCCGGGTTTGATGCAATCCCGGCCCGTTGCTGAGCTATGTATTCCTCTACATTTTTTGCCTTTTCCATAATTATATCCTTGAGCTTTTTTTATTAGTAAGTTAGAAATTATTTCCTGATTGTTTCTACCCCTCAAGGTTGTACTGAAAGAAGCGGAAGGAAATAATTTCGGAAACTTGCTTATACCCCTCAAGGGGGTACTGAAAAGAGTTCCGTTTATTGGTGTTAGGAGTTATTATGCGAACGCAGGGTTGTCAAGTAAAATACATACGGCATGTGAAGATAGAATTCTTATAAACGTTTAATAGCTTCTTTCAAATTATAATTTTTTTTATTGACATATCAACAGCTGTTTTCTACCGTTTTTATTAAGTTTTTTGGTTCAGTTTATTGAAATGGCAATTAACAGATAATAAAGGGGGTTTTATGATTACCGGAAGCTTTACCGCCCTTGTTACACCGTTTAATGATAATTCTGTAGATTATAGCGGACTTTCTTCTCTGGTTGATTTCCAGATTGCTAACGGAATAAACGGAATATTGGCAGTTGGGACTACGGGCGAGAGCCCAACCCTTACATGGGATGAACATAACAAGGTCATAGAAAATGTATCAAGAAAATCCAAAGGCAGATGCTTATGTATTGCCGGGACGGGGAGTAACAATACAAAGGAAGCTCTTGCGGCAACGAATCATGCGGCAAATATAGGGGTTGACGCAGTCTTGCTTGTAGATCCATATTACAATGGGCCAAGCTCTCTTGAGATTCGAAAAGAATATATAGGTCCTGTAGCTTCGGCTTTTCCTGATGTACAGATTATACCATATGTTATTCCGGGAAGAACAGGAACTCAGTTACTGCCGGAGGACCTGGCTCTTCTGTATAAGGAGTTCGGAAATGTAGATACAGTGAAAGAGGCAACCGGCAACATTGAGAATATGAAGCATACAAGAAAATGTTGCGGGCCCCGTTATACCATTCTATCGGGTGATGATGGTTTAACCTATGAAATGATGACAAATCCGGATATTAAAGCCGGAGGAGTTATATCGGTTATATCAAACATTTCACCTAAAGCTGTAACTGAAATGATAAAGGCTCTTGAGAAGGGGGATATTGCTGAGGCAGAAAAATACAAAACAGCGCTTGATCCTCTATTTGAGCTTGTTACAGTTAAAACCAAGGAAAAGACTCCTTACGGAGAAGTCATATTCCGTGCAAGAAACCCGCTTGCAGTAAAAGCAATCATGTCGATTCTTGGTATGCCTTCAGGAGGATGCAGAAAGCCTCTCGGAAAATTAACGAAAAACGGGCTCGAAAAGATTGTTGTATCATTGCGGAGCGTACAAAGTAACAATCCTGAGATATTCAAGCCGGTCGAAGACTTTTTTGGTGTGAATATTAATAACCGGCTGAAAAATTCTTCCATCGGGGAATCGCTTTGTTACCAAAGCTATTAGGATATAGATGACATTTATTTGACAACTGCTTAGTCGTAACGGCGGTCTATTATATTAGCGACCGCCGTCATTTTATACCTTTTTTTTCCGATTAGCGACCGCTTCTTCATTTATCTTAAAAGAACCGTCTTTAAATAGAACCGAATTAAGCCATCTGAAACCTAATTCAATCAGCGTAACATCATCACTTCTAATTTTTTCAAGGGTTATTTCGTCTATATTGTAGAGAGTCAGAAATGAACTTTCGAAGATAAAGCGTCTGAATTTTTCAGAATCATAGCTTGCTGTAAAAAACATTTCTTTGCTCTTTTCCGTAAGCTTGATATTTTGCGGGAACGACCGTTTTTTGACAATGAGATCTGTCCATCCGGCGTTAATTTCGTCATGTATATCAACTCCCTGGTCTGCACGCCATTCCCCGATTGTCCAGATTTTATCCTCTTCGAAGCCGAGGCAATGGGGTTCATTTACGAAAAAATAAAAATCTTTTGCATCCGAACCTTCTTTGTAAGTAAGAGCCGCTACTCCGACAGGATAATATCTGCAGGCAGTAGGTCTGTCTGAGTAAACAAGGCATCCATCATCCTTTACAAAAGGACAGGATTTCAACTCATCGTCCAGAAGTTTCAATGTTACAACAGGCAAATCAGTTTTTTCAAGAAGCTGCGGTTCTGTATAAATGGTCAAAAAATCTTCTGAAGAAAGAGAAAGACAGTTTTTAAGCCTTATAATGTCATAAGGTGTTAAGATAATATTTATATTTCTACAGCATTTGGTAAAACACTTGACGCCTTTATGGCATTTGAACTTGAACTCGCTGTCGAGGCTGTATTTTACGGGGTCGATATGCGCCATTTTGTCATCAGTAGTCATGTTTTTGTTTCCTATATGTAAAAAAGTCTTATTTTGCCAATAAGCACTTGCTGTATCAATATGTTAAGGTTTTTATTTCACCGGTCTTCAAACGAAAAGAAACTCCGGACGTATTGTGATGATTGCCACAAATATATTTCTTATACAACCCTGTCAAGATATTTAGAAATAAGTTATTTAGTATCCGTCCGGAAACTGATTTCATATCTTCGGCCGCAAACTGTAGTGGTTAATATAGACGGTATGAAAATACTTGACCTTGTATGGAAATAAGTTTAAATATATAATAATTAAACATTTATTAATTAACATTTAAGGAGGTAACAAATTGGCTCTTGGCAAGGTTCAAAAAAGCAGCCTAGTACAAAATATAATAGCGCAAATCGAAGAGGCAATATTAGATGACATATACAAAGTTGGAGATAGATTGCCATCGCTTCTCGAACTCCAGACAATTATTGGTGCCAGTCAGGGAACAGTAAGAGAGGCTATCAGTATATTACAACAAAAGGGACTAGTTGAGGTTCGCCGAGGTGTGAAGGGAGGTGCTTTTGTCAAAGACCCAAATACTGATTCAATTGCTGAAGGATTAGGGGTGCTTATCCGGCAACGAAAAATCTCTTTTAATGACCTAGCACAATTTCGTATGGTAGTCGAAGCAGGATTAATTCGGTTGGTTGTTGAAAAGGTTACCGACAAAGATATGGATTGTCTCAAGAATCACCTTTTACAACTTCGGGCAGTGACAAAAGAAGGTCTCAAAGGGTGGAATGCATACTTAGATGAAGAGGTAAAGCTAAGAAAATACCTAATCGCTATCGCTGACAATAAAATATACTCGGCGGTTCTTATTCCTATCCACGAGAATCTCTTTGCCTTTGCTAGAAATTTTTCGAGCCTGAAAGAAGCAGAGCCGGAAAAAGCTTACGAAGATTGGAGTAAGATTGTAAGGGCAATTGAAGAACGTGATGCAAACACCGCCATCAAGATTACGACAGACCATATTGCACGTTATGCTAAGATTTATTTAGCCAACTATCCAAATGGCACCAAGTAATTTTCCTCTTTTCATTTTTCCACAGAATTCCATTCCACAATTTTCGATTCAATTCACCATTCAAATACAAGGTCTTTTTCTTAATCGAATTAAAAGAATTTATTATCAACTGAAAAGATAATGATTTATTGCAGATGAAACGCAATAAATCATTAAAAAATAGTACTTGACAATCATTAAATCATTATTTATTAAAACATTTAATGATTAATGTTTAATTGATGCGGTACTTCAAGGGTATCGGAGTGTTTTTATATCTTTGTGGGAGTGTATGATAGATATCAATAGATCTGTTTGGAATTTTATTTCGGAATAGAAACAAAGAGCAATCAATACAACCATGTATAAGTGTTTATGTAATATGTTAAGAAAGGAGACTGTCAATGAGAACAAACATGAGCAATCTGGATCCAACCTTTAAGTTGATCGATGATAATTACCGTAGGGTTGATCACTTGGAGGGAGCACCTCACGTCAAACCTGCGGTAGAAGCAACGCCGGAAGGCATTGAGAAGGAAATTTTGATCAAGGCTGATCTTCTGACGGAAGGTATCCGCTTTGATGCGTCAGCACTGGAGGGATTGTGTTCTGTATACAAAGAGCAGTCACGGTGGCTTTTTGACTGGAACATGGGGGAACATCACTATTATCTCCCGGAAGAGATTCTCTTGCCTATGGATACGACCTGCCAAGTTCGGGAAAACAGGAATTCTGATTGGTTGTGCACAGTAGAGGACGGGATGCTTATACTAAAAAAGGACGGCAAATTTGTTATTGAGGCGCGTCATGTCCCTAGGCCGAAATATTACAGCCAAGAAGCCTCTGAGGGTATCATTATGAGGCGTATTGCTCCAAAACGAGGGCAAGATTGTCTAGTTATTAACTATGCCCCTTTTTGTATGTACTGGGCAAATAATAAAGGTTGTTCCTTCTGTAACATAGTTCCTAATATGAAATGGACCAAAGACGATTTACAGGTCTCACAGAGATCTTACGAACAAATCAAAAAGACCTCAAAAGCAGCCTTTGAAGAAGGATGCGTCCGGCATATATTGCTGACCGGAGGTTATATCAGAAAAACGGAAAAAGATGGGAAAATTGCAGATCTGGAAGATGAGATGATTTTGAGTGTCATACAGGCCTTACAGGAAGGAATCGGTAAGGAGGATATTCCGGTGAACGTTATTCGAACCGTTCCTAAGGACAAGGACTTTAAGAGCATTGAGAAATACAAGAAACTTGGAGTCTATTCGGTTGCTTTCAATCTTGAAGTTTGGGATCCTCTTTTATTTTCTAAATACTGCCCTGGAAAAAATTCAGAACAAGGACGCGATCAGTGGTTACGTGGATTGGAGGTTGCCAGCGAGATATACGGGCCGGGGAAGGTAAGCACCCATTTTGTAACAGGATTTATGGAACCCGAAGAAAGTTTACTCGAAGGCGTTGAGTGGTGTTCAGAGAGGGGAATAGGTGTAATTCCTTTGGTTTGGAGTCCGGTGATGGGAACCAAGTACGCGCATTTCCGGCCACCAATGGCTGAATGGTTTGTCGAGATGGTAAAAAAGATAGCTGACATTAGGCTAAAACATGGTGTGGATGCCTTTAATCCTGCAGGGCTCCCGAATGACGACCATTTATGTGGCATGCCAACCTTGATTGCCGATGAACTCTATTTGCGTAAAATAAAGCGTGAGAAACCGATTAAATTAAGCCGGGATAAGATTGCATAAAATCGATGTACTGCATCCGAGCTGAATTTACCGATAAGTATAGATAGGAGATTTTAGGATTCATTATTCGTGGATTTATATAAGTTTATATAGGCTGAGGTTGTGTAGCGTGAAGTTTTCTATATTTGAAGGCATAAATCTTATAAAGTTGAACTTTTTTAAGTTTAAGTGATAATTTTTTTTCGTCATTACCACAGGGAGGCACATTAAAAAATGGATGTTACATCAAAAGTAAAATTACGAGAGGTATCACCGAGAGATGGCTTTCAGTCACTTCGGGACTTCATACCTACGGAAAAAAAACTTGAAATCATCGATGCGCTTATAAATTCAGGAATAAAGGAATTAGAAGCCACTTCATTTGTAAGTCCCAAAGCCATACCACAGCTTAGAGATGCTTCCGATCTTATGTCCAAAATACCAAAATTGTCGTCAGTCAGGTATGCCGCACTGGTACCAAATTTAAGAGGAGCGGAAAACGCAATTCAATCAGGTGTTGATCAACTGGTGGTTGTAATTTCTGCAACGGAAGCTCATAACCAAGCTAATGTCAGGAGAAGCATCAAAGAATCATTGAGTGATTTGGATGCAATATTTGCTTTGTCACTTCAGAAGAAGGTTCCGGTAATTGGTGCTATCGGAGTTGCGCTTGGATGCCCATATCAAGGAGATGTGCCTGATCAAGATTATGCCATGCTTATAGAAGAATATAATTCAAGGGGATCAAATCGAATTATATTGGCGGACACGGCAGGTATGTCGACACCTCGAAGAGTAGAAAAAGTCGTTAAAAAGGTCCTCCATTCCTATCCGGATATTGAATTTATTTTCCATTTTCACAACAATCGTGGAACGGCCATGGCGAATCTTGTTGCTGCAATTCAAGCAGGCGGCACCACTTTTGATACCGCACTCGGAGGTATAGGAGGATGTCCAAACTTGCCGCAGGCGGCAGGGAACCTGCCGACCGAAGATGTCGTGTATTTGCTTGACGACATGGGCATAGATACTGGAATAGACTTGATGTCTTTAATACGCGCGGCTCGCCTTTTAGAGGATATGCTGGGATATACCCTTCCTGGACAAGTCATGAAGAGTGGTCCGCGTAGTCCCAAAGAGCAGGGAAGGAACATGTGTAATGACATGGCTGCCTCATAAATCTTGAGCCATTCTGTTTATGACCGCATCAAAACTGGGATCGGTATGATTATGTGGTCCAAATTGTGAAAGGGGTGATGAAAAAAGCCACGGAATTATTCCGTGGGATGAAGAATTGAAAAACTGCAACTTACAAGAGTACGCGATAGCTTGTTTTGAACGAGTATCTTACAATAAAAGGAGGAGTAAACCATGATTCATTATACGTGGAAGATAAGAGTGCTTGTAATAACTATCATGATAGTGTTTCTGATGGGAAGTGCATTTGGCGTGGCTTTTGCGAAGACTCGTATGGATGTATCAAACCAGTTTCCACCTTCTCACTTCACTTCTAAAGGGCTGGTCTTTTTTGCAACAAAAGTGAATGAATACTCACAAGGAGCAATCGAGGTGAAGGTCTTTGATTCGGCGCAACTATATAAGGACAGCGACATTGTCGAAGCGATCCAGGAGGGTTTGGTCCAAGCTGGACTAGTGCCTGTGAACAAATGGTCCGGAATGATCCCGGTTTCCGACATTTTTGAGGTCCCTTTCATATTCCAAGATCTCTCATCGATAAAAAAGTTTATAGACGCTGGAGCAGGAGAACTGTTAGACAAGGAGTTTCAAAAAAGAGGTGCGAAGACGATTATGTGGGTTGACCTCGGGTATGTCCAGTTCTGGAACAGCAAGCGCCCGCTCATGAAGCCAGAAGATTTCAAGGGACTGAAAATGCGGACTTTCAGCACCGGCGATGCTTATACGATTGAGGCATTGGGAGCTTCACCGGCCGTGATTAGTTCGTCGGAAATGTATATGGCCATGCAGAGGGGTACTGTCGATGGTGGGACGACCGGAATGCCAGCCGCCATATCCCGGAAGTTGCAAGAAGTTCAGAAATTCATGACAAAGGCAAATTATGCAACCCCGCAGTTCATAATGCAGGCGAATCTCAACTGGTGGAATAAACTGCCTAAAAATGAACAGGATGCCATTCTCAAGGCGGGGAGGGATGCCGAGGAGTGGATCCGCTTGGAGATCGTAAAAGCCGAAAACAATGCCGAAAAGGCGCTACGGGAAGCTGGTGTTCAGATTCACACGTTAAGTCCTGAAAGTCGCAAGGTCTTCATCAAGGCCACTGAATCGGTTCAGCAGCGCTTTATCGAGAATTGCGGCCCTCTCGGTAAAAAACTCGTAGATATTGCAATGGGTCTTAAATAACAGTTAATAAAGACACGAAGGGGTTTGGGCTTTATGATTTCTATGATTATGAAATTGCGCGCGGTCGTTGATCGATGCACACTTGCCCTTGGAGTAGTCAGCGGGCTTATCATCCTTGCAATGGGAATTATTCTTTCCTATGAGGTGGTGTGCCGGTATTTCTTCAAATCGCCTACGATCTGGGTTCAAGAAATATCGACATATCTATACATGTGGACCATGCTGGCTGCCGCAGCGTACACCCTCAAAATCAAGAAGCATATAAGTGTCGATCTTATAATTGTACATCTACCGACACGAGCTAGGGTGCTCTTGGAGATTGCAACCAGTTTAATTGGAGCGGTCTTCTGTACCATAGTAGCTGTGCAGGCATATGAGATGATTGCCGCCACGATGCAATTCGACAAAGTGTCGGCAACGCCGCTCCGGATACCGATGTGGATCCCGCAGTCTGCTCTTTTTATAGGGTTCCTGCTTCTTACTTTTGAGTTTGTCTTCATAATCTTAGATCGAGTATTCGAGCTCGGAATTCTCGGGGAGAAGGGAGAGACACCCTTATGATAAGTTTCATTTTGGTATTCCTTCTTCTACTGGTTGTCCTTTTTGTAGGATTGCCAGTAGCATTTTCTTTAGGAACAGCGTCTGTAATATTGATCATCCTGTTCGACTTACCGATGAAGATTATTGCCACCACCGTATTCGGATCGCTCGATAGTTTTATTATTCTTTCGGTACCGCTCTTCGTGCTGATGAGTCAGGTTTTGCTTGAAGGAAGAATCGGCGATGACCTCTTCGAAGTAATGAACGCATGGGTCCGGCATCTGCCTGGCGGGCTCGCTATAGCAACGATTTTGGCCTGTGCTTTCTTTGCGGCAATTAGCGGCTCCAGCGCTGCAACAGCGGCAACAATAGGCATAGTGGCATACCCGGCGATGATAGAACGAGGATACGATAATAAGTTCATTTTAGGGTTGCTGGCTAGCGGCGGGACCTTAGGGATACTCATTCCACCCAGTATTCCGCTCATCATATATGGTTCGGTAACCGAAGTGTCCGTGGGAAAACTCTTTATCGCCGGGGTTATTCCTGGATTGATACTGGTAGTGATTCTGATCGTCTACGCTGTGTTTAAGAGCAAAAAACACAGTTTTTCTTACATAGCGCCGGCGTCATGGCAGGAACGGCTTCGTGTAACGGGTAAGAATGTTTGGGGTATCCTTCTCCCCTTCTTGATTCTCGGCAGCATTTACTCCGGAGCTTGCACACCGACAGAAGCTGCGGCCGTGGGCTTATTATACAGCTTATTCATTACGTTGGTCATCTATCGAACACTGAAGCTTCGCGATATCCCCGGCATTTGCCTTAAGTCTGTTGGAACATCGTGCATGATAGCTATGATCATCGCCGGTGCTCTCTTGTTCGGCAAAGTGATGACGATGCTCGAAATCCCTCAGAAGCTAACGGAACTGATCATTGAATGGCAACTAACACCTTTCATGTTTGTCATAGCGATGAACATCCTGATGCTGCTGCTGGGATGTATTTTGGAGACAGTGTCGATCATCATGCTCACCATGCCACTGGTTACGCCTATCATGGCGGCACTTTCAATCGATCCAATCTGGTATGCAATAGTACTGACGGTAAATCTAGAGTTAGCGCTTGTCACGCCCCCGGTTGGGATGAATTTATACGTCCTCAAAGGTATACAACCTGACATCACAATGTCCGAGATCCTCAAAGGAGTCGTTCCTTTCCTCATCCTGCTGAGCGCGTTCTTGATTCTCACGATGCTCTTTCCCTCTATGAGCACCTGGTTGCCGTCGATGATGAAGTGGTGAGTGGGAAATGTTTATCATGAATCGAGAGATCGAATTTATAGGCTAACCTTTATGGTTAGTCGCTGTATAAGTTCAACAGATCAAATACTTTTGGAATTGTATTATTTCAAGTTGTGCATTATTCGCCATGCATGTTTATACTCACAAAATTACATCAGAAAAAGCTTGCTGTTACATCGAAATATAAAGGAAAAGAAGCGTATGTTAAAAATAATCGATGGGATTAGAAGGAGAAGCATAAATGAAGTGTTATGAATACCAGGCAAAAGAAGTCTTCAAAAAATACGGTATTCCTGTACCAAGAGGAGCAGTCATAGATGACCTGAAGAAGATACATGAAGCTTTAGAGACAATTGGCCTGCCTTTAGTTCTCAAATCACAGATCCTAACTGGAGGAAGAGGAAAGGCTGGAGGAATAAAGTTTGCCGACAGTTCGGAGCAAGCCTTGAAAAATGCAAAAAATCTTTTTAATTCTGAGATTAAAGGCTTGAAAATCAAAAAATTGTTAATTGAAGAAAAACTCGAAATTGCAAATGAATACTACTTGGGAATCGTCACGGATCGTGAATTCTCTTCGCCGGTCGTGATTGTCAGTTCAATGGGCGGTATGAATGTTGAAGACGTCAGTAAGAGTTTCCCAGATAAAATAATGAAGAAGAATATCGACTATGCTTATGGGTTACAGAATTACCAGGCACGCGCGCTTGCTTATTCAACCGGAATAAAAAAGAAAGATGTCGATAAAGTCGTTCGTGTTCTCATGAATCTTTATCATCTCTATAAAAAATGTGATGCCGAATTAACTGAAATAAATCCGTTAGTTATAACTTCAAACGGGCAAATTATAGCCGCAGACGGTCGTTTGAATATCGATGATAATGCGCTTTATCGTCATCCTGACCTGAAGCAATATCAAGAACGAACGCTTGAGGTAATAATAGACGAGGAAGCCAGGCTGAAATGGGTGAATCTCGGTGGAGATATCGGCGTTATAAGTACCGGTGCCGGAATGGGTATGGCCGTTCTGGATCAGGTCATTGCAGCCGGGGGAAAGCCAGCCAACTTCCTTGATGGTGGTTTGGGTCTCCTGGATAAGGGATTTAAGGTAGGTTTAGACCTTATAATGAAATGCGGTGTCCGCGCCATCCTTTTCAGCGCTTATACCGGGGGCCGGAGTGACTCAATGGCTATTAAATTTGTTGAAGCGATTGAATCCACTCCTACACTGCAAGTTCCCGTGGTCGTCAGACTTCAGGGTTTGAACCAGGAAGAAGCGATACGGATTATATCAAATTGCAACTACAAGAATATGCATATTTCCTATGATATAGATGAAGCTGCCAGAATGGTGGTAAAGCTTGCAGGGAGGGGAAAATGAGTATATTAGCGAATAAAAAGAATAGAGTCATTTTCCAGGGAATGACAGGCAAATGGGGACAATACTATTCTCTTCAAATGATCAATTACGGAACCAAAATTGTTGCCGGCGTCACCCCGGGCAGAGGCGGAGAGCAGGTCCATGGGGTTCCAATTTACAACACCCTTTCCGATGCTTTGAAGCACCATAAGGCAGACACATCCATTACCTATACCCCACCATCAGTGACAAAGGATGCCATACTTGAGTCAATTGAGGCTCAATTAAAACTCATCATTTGCATTGTAGAAGGCATACCAGTTCATGACATGATGCTGGTCAAAAGAAGATTGAATGAATCAAAGACAGTACTGGTGGGTCCAAACTGTCCGGGACTCATTACTCCCGGTGAATTCATTTCCGGTTTCATGCCGGCAAATGCCTTTACAAGAGGAAATATCGGCATAATGTCCCGTAGCGGAACTTTAACATACCAAGCAGCCAGCTTATTGAAGGCTGCCGGTCATGGGCAATCTACTTGTCTGGGGTTAGGGGGAGATCCTATCGTTGGTCTTTCCTTTGTGGATGTTTTAAAGATGTTTGCTAAGGATCATGCGACGGAACTTGTACTCCTAATTGGTGAAATCGGCGGCTCAAAAGAAGAGGAAGCCGCTGCATTCATAAAGGCTGAATTTAAAAAGCCGGTCGTCGCATTTATTGCGGGCCGATGTGCGCCCGAAGGGAAGACCATGGGGCACGCCGGTGCAATCATTTCTGGCGGTATGGGAACATATCAGTCCAAAGTAGGAGCATTCAGAGAAGCTGAGGTTCCAGTAGCTGGATTGGTGACTGATATACCGAAGTTGGTTTCTGAACAACTAAAAATGCATAACTAATTGAATATAAAAAATTATTGATTAACAGGGAGCTCCATAATAGTTTGCGTCTGCACACTTCAGGAATTCCGGCACTGACAAAAAGAGAAAGAGTGCCAAAGACTATTTGCTTGTCCTCTAAAAATGAGGGTTGGTCACAGGATGAGCCGGAGATGTTGCACAGTGGAACTGATTATACTCATAAAAAGGAAGCGGCATGATTGTAAAATCGCATGAAGCACAGGTAAAGAGATTTTTAGGGGTTGAGTTTCTTTTGCTTTCGCATGGTCCGGAAACGATGATCACAAAAATGCTTTTTAAGAAAGAGGACTCAGTTCCATTTCATAAACATCCAAATGAACAGAGCGGTTACGTTATCTCTGGAAAATACAGAATTTTATTCGGGAATAATGGCCAAAAGATTGGTCCGGGTGATTCCTATTCCATTCCTCGTGATGTAGAACATCGCATAGAAATCATTCAACCAGGAGAAATATTGGATTTTTTTAGTCCTCCAAGGAAGGATTATCTATAGAGTGCAACTCCTTACTTTTGTCAGCCTTCAGTTGCTTGCCCCAATACAATGCCTCTGTGAGTGCTCTCTGCCGCATTCCATGACTAGATATCAGCGGAAAGTATAAAGTGAAAATATTATTTGCTGCTCATGAAAATGCCCTGGATGGATTTTTTGGATTAATGAAGGCGGAACTTCCTCAGCATGAATTTGTGGCCATAGGGCAGTTCCAATTCAAGGACCTGAAAGGTTTTGATGTTTTGATACCAATTATGAGCACTGTAACAAGAGAGCTTATAGCAGGCAGCGATCGCCTTCGGCTCATTCAGCAGTGTGGAGCAGGGTTTGAAGGTATAGATCTTCAGGCGGCCAGGGAAATGAATATCTGGGTGGCAAATGTGCCTACTGATATTTCAGGAAACGCTGATTCTGTTGCCGAATTGGGCATATATTTGATGATCGGACTATCGAGGAATTTTCGAAAAATTGCTCTGAATATCGCGAATAGACAATTCGGAAATCCAGGCCGGGCATTGAGCGGCAAAACTGTGGGAATTATCGGCCTGGGTGGCATCGGCAGCGCTTTGGCAAGAAGGCTTAAGACCTTTGATGTTCATTTAATCGGGATCAGACGCCATGATCTTCAAAAAACTAAAGATGAACTAGGCTTGGAATGGGTCGGAACGCCACAGGATATGAAAGAGTTTTTAGGAAGAGCTGATTATGTTGTTCTTTGTCTTCCTCTTACATCAGAAAGCAGATATATGATTAGTCGCCAAGCTTTCAATGATATGAAAGATGATGCATTTTTAATCAACCTTTCGCGTGGAGGATTGGTTGACCGCAATGCCCTTGAAGAAGCATTGTCGACAAAAAAGATAGGAGGAGCTGGTTTAGATGTATTTTGGGAGGAGCCTCCTGATCCGAATGATCCGGTATTCCAATACAACGTAATGGCGACTCCTCACATCGCCGGAGCCACAGATATATCCATAAGAGGAATCTTGAAAGCGATTGTTGAAAATATCAGGAGACTGGAAAATAGCAAGGTTCCTCTACATTTAATAAATTAATAAATCGTGGGTTCAGAATTCTTAGTAATCCTAAGATACATGATTAAAGGTAGATTGGCGTTTGGGTCATAAAGAGTTGTTTGATTTAATTATTCGAAAAGGAGGATCATCTTGAAAGCTATAAATTGGAAAAAAATACCTATAACCGAACCAATGGCAGGATTAACCAAAAGGGTTGCTATAGGTCCTGAGATAGGCGCATTCAATTTTGTCATGCGCATTTTCGAAATGCAACCCGGCATCATAAGCCCCCACCACAGTCATTCTTGGGAACATGAGATCTATGTTATAGAAGGGTCCGGCGAAGCGGTGAATCATGACGGACAAAAAATTACTATTAAAAAGGGTGACGTGATTTTTATCCCTCCCCAGGAGATGCATAGCCTTGCTAATACAGGAACGGCGCCTCTTCAGTTTATATGTCTCGTCCCCGCAGGCGGTGATAAATAAATGCTCTGATTTGCAGACCATATAGGCTGAACATGGCATTAACTATACTCGAAATTGATTTCCGATCACCCTGAAGGTTCGTTAATCAAATTATAATTACACAGTGGATTTAAGAAATTGAGTATCACCCATAGCCATATCGCTTAGTGTAACAGAAGGGGCTGCTCAATTAAAACCGTTTGGTTGACAAATTCAATATTATGGAGGTCACATGCCTTTAACCGGAATACGAGTGGTCGATTTGACCCGAATTATTGCAGGTCCTTTCTGCACGCAGATGCTCGGAGACATGGGAGCTGAAGTCATCAAAATTGAACCACCCAAAGATGGTGACCCTCTCAGAGCCCAAGGTGTCATTAGGGACGGCCTGAGTTGGTATTACGCTTCTAACAATCGCAACAAAAAATCACTGGCCGTTAACCTTTACTCGGCAGAGGGCAAGACCATATTGACGCAATTAATTAAGACGAGCGATGTTGTCGTTGAGAACTTCCGGCCCGGTGTCATGGAAAAAATGGGTTTCGGGTACAGCCATTTGAAAGAATTAAAACCTGACATTATTTATTGCGGTATTACTGGCTTTGGAAAATCCGGACCTTATAAGGACCGCCCCGCTTTCGATTTTATTGCCCAGGCAATGAGTGGCTTTATGAGCGTTAATGGTAATGAGGATGATGAACCATTGCGAGCGGGCATCCCCATCAGTGATTTAGTGGCCGGATTATATGCTTCATTTGGCATCATGAGCGCACTTCTTCACCGCTTCCGCACCGGTGAGGGACAGGAGGTGCAGTCAAGCCTTGTAGACGGACTAATTAGCATGCTCAGCTACATGGCCTCAAATTACCTTGCCAATGGAAGGATCCCTGTTCGTACCGGTAACGATCACCCCCTGGTGGCTCCTTACGGTATATTCCGTTGCAGCGATGGTGAAGTTGCTATAGCCCCCAGCAATGACAATGTTTACTTCAAATTTCTTTCCGCTCTTGGCTTAGACCATCTCAAGGATGTTCCCGAGTTCATTACAAACGACCTCCGGATGACAAACCGTAAACAGATCAAAGCCGCCATACAGAACGGCATCTCCAAAAAAACAAAATCGTACTGGATAGACTACCTTAACAAAGCCGGAGTCCCTTGTGGCACAGCCATGACCCTACCGGAGGTATTTGAAGACCCACAGGTTCAACACCAAGAAATGGTAATTGAGGTTCCGCATCCCGGGCATGGAATTGTTAAAATGTTGGGGTTCCCAGTCAAATTGTCAAAAACCCCTTGCAGAGTTTTTGCTCCAGCACCAAATCTTGGAGAACATACAATCGAAGTTTTAAGAGAGATAGGTTATGATGATAGAGCAATAGAGGATTTGAAAAACAAGAAAGTTATATAAAAATGGTTGTTGAGATTCTTTTGATTCTGAATCGGATGTTTTTTATCATGATACAGAATCATAAGATAGCTATTATATCCATCATTACGGCTCTTCTGACAGACAAGAGGATAATGGCATCATCGCTATTTTTCAAATAGCAATTTAACTACTTTAATGAGACATTAAGTTCGGGCTTTATCATTCGTTCTAATCGGTTCGGATTAAGAAAAAACTTTCTTCACCGGTTGCTAATGTAATTAGTCAGGTCAGGTGCTCAGGGTGGCGTCCCCCAAATATGAGTCTGTGATGAAGTGCGCCAGCCTCCTATATAATCCTTCTATAATCCTTCGCCTAAATAGGCCTTGTACATCAGCGGTGAGGAATTTGCGGCACTCTAGTTCTAAATAAGAGTTACTGAAAGGATGTTGCTTGATAAAGCTAAACAGAGGAGCGGCAGTTCAAACCGTTTTTTAACAGCACGGTTCCTTGGCTCGGACATAGCTTGGTCACCATAAGTGTATAATTTATTATGTTACATATTTTTGTGATAGACGAGTGGAATAGCTGAAGTTGTTTTTTATGAATTGGGAAGGAGATCATATATGAAAATCGCCGTTGTGGGTTCGGGTGCTATGGGTTCACTAACAGGAGGATTGCTAAGGGAAGCTGGTGCAGATGTTCATCTCTTTAGCTTGAATCGTGAGCATATAGAAAAGATTAAACTCAACGGTCTCGTCATAGAAGGCATCGGAGGTGAACGTACGATAAAAGTTAATGCCACCATCAATATATATGAGATCGGGATCGTGGATTTGATTATTATTTTTGTAAAGTCCTATGATACCGAAGCTGCAGCTGTTTTTGCCAGAAAAATTGCAGGAGCTAACACCTTCGTTCTTACTTTGCAAAACGGCATTGGGAATATTGAGGTTCTTAATCGCTTTTTTGATACAGATAAGATTCTTGCTGGAACCACGGATGCTGCTGCTACAATAGTTTCCCCTGGCAGAGTAAAACATACCGCCGGTGGTAATATTAACATTGGAAGTATCACAGGGGATATAACATCACGAATTAAAGAGATCATCAATCTGCTTCAAAAGTCGGGATTCAATGTACATCCAACGAACAACGTTATCGGAATAATATGGACGAAGTTCATTATGAACCTGGCTATCAACCCTTTAGGAACTGTTTTACGGGTGCCTTGCAGAGGACTTATAGATAATGATCATGCCAGAGCACTTATGAAGAATATTATCGATGAAGCTCTTCAGGTCGCAGAAAAAAAGGGAGTCCGGTTACTATCTGCTGATATGGTGCAGGCAGCGTATGAACTGGCGGAAAAAAATGCCGACAGCAAAAACTCTATGCTCCAGGATTTTCAGAAAGGCAAAAAGACGGAAATTGATTTTATAAGTGGTGCGGTCGTTAGAGAAGGAGAAAAACTCGGCATCGATACACCTGTGAACAGAACGATGACCTACTTGGTAAAAGCACTAACTTTAAGAGGATAAAAAAGGACGCAACATTCCTCTTAGGTGGATAGACATTGCAACTTAAACTGATTAAAAAAATATTCTTTACCCTGTCCACTTACAGAAATCATTTCGATTTTTCTCTGCCTTCAAAAAGGACTTATCCCGATATTGTTTCATTCCTGTGTCAAGTTTTATTATGTTGTCTTAGCAACATACGACATACCGGCAAAAGAATGCTTGATATCTACCCACAGATAGATATTGAAAACTGAATTCTGAATCGTGAATTTTCTTAAAACTCTGGCCCGAGATTGTCAGGGCGTCAACATTTATAGTTAGCGTTCATCCGTAAGCTGAAACCAGCTAAAAAACATCAAAAACATTGTACTTTTGTTGAGTTACATACCATATTCTATTATACTTGCTCCACTACATAACCTCTTCTCCCCAAACAATCCTATTTCCAAAGAACCGAAATAGATTTTTCAGATTCTCGATGCCAATCCCTAGTTTCTTATTTTAATCTACCAGGCTCTGGTCTTAGTGAAGCATCATGATACCTGACGAGATGATCTGACTGCCTAAAATGTGTTAATTTGTGCGGTTTTGAAATAATATCAACAGCCCATCTATCAGGAGCTGCACATCGGCTTTTCATACCTTTTACCGGCTGCATGTGGGGCAATCTCCCCGTAAGCCAATTCTCCTGGATAGTATCAATCTTCGCGTGGAAGATACTTGAGAATCAATCCACCGTGAGACTACCCGACATGTCCAGAGCGCGAAGAGCCAAGCAGGCATAAAAAGGCTGCTTATTGTGAGTTATATATAAACATATTTCTTGATTTGGTGCATACTCTTGCTGTATCAATATGTTAAGATGCAAAGCTTCGAATTATAAAAATCGGATCCAAGGAGGTTGAAATGAAGATCACAAATAAAAAAGCAGACCGACTGAAGCTGCTTCCGGGCAATTCGTCCCTCAGCTTTGGAACATTATTTACTGACCATATGT
>CAZOEH010000020.1:0-12880 GCA_964578785.1 uncultured Desulfonema sp.
CAGATCCTGAAGTCGTGCGGAAAATGAAAAAAGAAAGCGGAGGGGGATATGAAGTTGCTATTGAGACATCCGCTTCTGAAACAGGCAACAATACGGCATTAAGGGCTCTGAAATGGCACGGCCGGCTGGTGCTTGCCGGAATCAGCAGGAGACCTCATAAAATCAGCACTATCTTACATATATTGAAGGAGATTGAGCAGAAAGCGGCCATTGGTTATCTTCCCGCAGAGTTTGATCTTGCGTCGGCATTTATCTCCGATAAAAAATTGATGGTGGAAAATATGGTTACCAGAACCGTTGGTTTTAAAGAAATCCAGAATATGTTTGAACAGCTCTCCTCCGGAACAGCACCGGACATAAAAATTGCCATTCAGCAAAAATCCTTCCTTTGAAGTAAATTTACTGAAGAGAGCTTGGCATAATATCTGAATAAGGGGCTGACATAGGTAATCGGTTTTGCCGTTTTGCAAGATCGGATTTATGACTTCTTCAAGGGGAGTCCGCCTGAGGCGGACTCCCCTTAGATTTGGACAGACCCAGTGGATATATGCCAGCGATGCCGTTATTTCGTATCTGCCAGTGTCTCTTTGTTTACAATCAGGAGGCATTGTTATGTTTCGTAACAATTTCTTGTAAATGGCAGAACCGATTACCCATGCCGGATCTGTAATCTGTTATGCAAAGGGGGCAAGAAATGTTCAGTATTCCGGTTTAATCTCCGAAACAGATTCCTATTTCTCTGGCAGTCTTTATGGTGTCGCCTTCGAGAGAAACGCGTTTGATGCCGCCGATAACCGCTTCGAGGGGAATTGCCTTGATATCAGGCGGATCCAGAGCCACCATCGTTCCGAATTTCTTCTCTTCTACCAGCCTCAGCGCTGCTGCACCGAAACGGAGAGAGAGAAGCCTGTCGAAGGTAGTAGGAGATCCTCCTCTCTGGAGATGTCCCAGTACCAGAAACCGTGTGTCTTTGGCAGTCTTTTTTGCTATTTCCCTCGCAACATATTCCGCTACGCCCCCAAGGAGCACATCCTGTCGTCCGGCTTCCCCTTTTCCCTTGTCAAGGATCTGGCCCCCTGCCGGTGCCGCGCCTTCAGCAACAACTACGATGGCATAACGCTGGCCGTGGAGTTCGCCTTCCATGATGTGATCGCAGACCTTGTCGATATCAAAAGGGATTTCAGGGATTAAAATCACATCGGCAGAACCTGAAATGCCGCTGTTTAGCGCGATCCAGCCGGCATGCCTCCCCATGACTTCAACTACCATTACCCTGTCATGTGATTTGGCCGTGGAATGCAGACGGTCGATTGCCTCAGTAGCAATTGTTACGGCCGTATCGAAGCCGAAAGTGATAATCGTTGCCGCCAGATCGTTGTCTATGGTTTTGGGCACACCAATGACCGGGATTCCTTTTTTAAAGAGATCATATGCTATCTGAAGGCTTCCATCGCCTCCCACGGCAATCAGGCAGTCCAACCGCAGCCGCCTGAAATTATCAACAACCTTGTCGGAAACATCCCTCAGTTCGATTTCTCCGGCAGCATTGGCAATCGGCATTTTAAAAGGATTACCTTTGTTTGTGGTTCCCAGAATGGTTCCTCCGATGCTTGAGATGTGCCACACCTTTTCCGGGGTCATGCGTATGATCTCATTTGTATCAAGAAGCCCTTCATAGCTGTTCTTGATTCCGTAAACTTCCCAGTTCCGGTTACTGGCTGACCGGACCACGGCTTCCAGGACTGCATTAAGGCCGGGTGCGTCGCCTCCGCCCATGTTGATGGCTATCTTGAGACATTTTGACATGCTGATCTCCTTTACTTAACTCAATTATCGGGGTTATGTGTGCTTATTTTAACCTTACGAAACAATGATGATTGAACTTTCTATATAATTAATATGATAAGAGCAATTGAAGGATCCGGGAAATATAAAATTAAATATTATACCGGGAGAAGACTGCTTCAAAGAAGCGGGATTTAATCTGTTTTGATGCCATAGCCCGTTTTACCGGCGGCAATTTCAGCATTGCTCCGAGGAGGGCTGAAAAAACCTTGTGGCTCATAAGCGCTCTGTTGTCAAAAAGCACATCCTGCAGGTTCCCTCTCTCGACAGCCATGACAACAGTCCTGTGAACGGTATTGTAAGGCGGAATAACGCTCCTTTTCCGCCTGACCAGCCGGATTCCATCGGAAGAGCAGACTCTTTTGCAGATTCCGCAGCCTAGACAGATTTCATCATTTAAACAGGCTTTTTCTAATCCGGGATGACCGGAATCGCCTGCCGGAACAAGAAAAATGGCTCCTACCGGACATGCATCGGCGCATTGTCCGCATCCCGTACAGTTATCATCCATTATCTCCGGCAGGAAACCGGTAGTATGAACGGGATGCTCCATTCCGAATTTCTTTGCGACTATCATCGCTTCGCAGCAGCAGGCGCAGCAGTTGCATATGAAGTTGACCCTTTTTCTTACGTTTTCCCCGAACTGCACCAGGTTGAACTCATATGCTCTGTGGAGGATTTTTATGCATTCGGCCACATCGACTTTTCGGGCAAAACCATGTTTTATCAAAGATGCCGCAGATGTGTTGAATGTCATGCAAATGTCGGGAGGGGCATTGCAGGCCCTGCCGACCCGCCTCATTTTATGCCGGCAGTAGCAGTCGCTTATACCTATATGAGCAGCAGTTTTTATTACTTCGCTTGCTCTTTCGTAATCAAGCACCTCAAGCATATCAGAATCGCGGATCGCATCTTCGTTAACGAATACGCGTCCGAGCTGTGTTTCGCCTCTCAGAAACAGGGCTTTTACGAAATCCTCTTCAACATTAATATACTGATACAAAAGCTCGCTCAAGAGCTTCTGGTCTATATCGCCTCTTGTCCGCATCATTGAAAATTCGATGAAACCGGCCATGGGAGGGGGTAGGCAATAAAACTGTTTGCCGTTTTCTGAAAAATCGAGAAGTATTGCGCGATCTGCAAGCGCATCCAAAATTTTTTCCGAAGAGGTGATGCTCTTTTTCCAGATTTTGGATGCAGTTTCGGCGGTAAAAGGCTTTACGGGAAGAAGTGATACGAGGTCTGCTTCCTTTTCGGAAAAGAGAATCTTAAGAATTTTATATAATAGAATGGATGGAGGCGCGCCCTGCGGAAAGCGGTTGAGCCTTTCAATCAGCCTGTTATAACCTGTGTGCAAATGATGCGACATCGCCTGTTCAGTATTTTTTCCCGTTTTCCCCGAACATCGGGACAAAAACAACCGGAATAATCTCTATTTGTTTTAAAATGCCTTTTTCCTTAGTGAGGAGAATGAGCTCCTGATGATATTTTTCCCCAACGGGAATTACCATTCTGCCCCCTTCCGCAAGCTGGTTTTTTAAGGGCTCAGGAATATGCGAAGGGGCGCAGGTGACAATTATGGCATCATACGGGCCGTGTTCTTCCCATCCCTTATAGCCGTCCCCTGTTTTGACTTTGATATTTTTATAGCCGAGGTCTGAAAGCGTTTTTTCCGCCCTTTTCCCAAGAACATCAATTATTTCGATAGTATATACGCTTTGAAAGATTTCAGCAAGAACCGCCGCCTGGTATCCTGAACCGGTTCCTATTTCAAGAACTTTTCTCGTGCCGTCAGAATTCAGCACCTCGGTCATGAGCGCTACGATGTACGGCTGGGATATTGTCTGCCCTTCTCCTATAGGAAGGGGATGATCCTCGTAAGCCGCGCTCTTATATTCTTTAGGTACGAACATGTGCCGTTCGACCTTCCGCATCGCTTCAAGGACTTTCTTGCTTTTAACTCCCCTGGATTCGATCTGAGTTGTCACCATCAAATTGCGCTGCTTCGTAAAATCCTTTGAAACGTCTTCTCCGGAGCATGCTGAAACGATGTACAAGAGAGATGATATAAGGATAAATATAAAACGGATTGATTTCATATTTACGGGTCTCCTCTCAATCGGTCGGGAAAAAGTGCCCAGTGATTCGAGGGATCAAGGGTTCAAGTGTTTGTTTCCTGATGGAAACTAAACTAACCACGACAAACGGGACTCTTTTCAGTACCCCCTTGAGGGGTGTAAGTACCTTCACGAAATAATTTTCTGCCAATCTTTTCAGTACCCCCTTGAGGGGTAGAAACGCGCAGAATATTATTTCTAAGGTACTAATAATCTAAAATACCATGAAATAAGAGAAGTGCCAAAAAAAATATAAAGAATTGCACCGATGGAAAGAAACGGTCCGAAAGGAACGGCGAGTTTCATGTCTTTTTGAGTTTTGAGCATGACCGCAATTCCGGATAAAGTTCCTGTTGCAGATGCAACAAAGATTGTAAACAATACGCCTTTCCATCCTGTAAAAGCCCCTATCATGGCAAGTAGCTTTATATCGCCGCCGCCCATGCCTTCTTTTTTTGTTATGAGATTATATATCCATGCGACCGCAAGGAGGCTTCCGCCCCCGGTAAGAATCCCTGCAAGTGACGATTTGTAGTTCATTGAGGGAAGAAAAAGTGAAGCCAGTAAAAAACCTGCCGGTATGCCCGGGAGCGATATCGTATCCGGGATGATCCTGTGATCTATATCAATGAAAGTTATCACAACCAGGGCTGATATAAAGGCAAAATAAATCAGTCCTTCCGATGAAATGCCGAATCTCATGAAAACGGCAAGAGCCGTAAGCCCGCTTATTATTTCAACAAGCGGATAGCGCGGGGAAATCGAAATTTTGCAGTTTCTGCATTTTCCCCTGAGAAGTATATAGCTTATTACCGGAATATTGTCGTAAGCGCTGATGAGGCTGTTGCACCCGGGGCACATTGAGCGCGGGGTAACAATAGATTTTGAAAGAGGCAGCCTGAATATGCATACATTCATGAAACTTCCTATACAGAGACCGAATATGAATATTAAAATATTTATAGCCATTTATTCCGCCTGTAAATATGGATGATAACTTGTTTCAAATCATTAATCAGCAACTTATGTATATTGTATAAAAAAATCAAGATTGTTGTTGTAAAAATCGAATGATGTTTTATATTCTCAAATGAGATTTTGAGATTTTTTTATCGAAAAGAGGCTGTTTTTATCCGGAAAACACCGGTTTATTCTTGAAAAATGCTATTTTTGGGTTAAATATCGGATGAAAAAATCGCGTATGTATGGTTTAAATCTTAAAAAATCGCCCCGTAAATGGGGAAAAACGATATGCAGGAGCAAAAATGGGGGAAACAGATAAGGATGATCTGATAAGTATAATCGAAGAGGATGAAAAAGAAGCAAAAATTCCCGAAATAATGCCGCTTATGCCGGTACGGGATGTTGTTATATTTACGGACATGCTTCTTCCGCTTTTTGTGGGGCGCGAAAAGTCGGTCAGAGCGGTTGAGGAGGCGGTGAGAAAAGACGGGTTTCTGCTGCTTGTGACTCAGAAAGACCCGAATATAGAGAATCCGGGCCAGGATGAAATATACAGGATCGGGACGGTAGGAAGGGTTTTAAGAATGCTCAAACTCCCGGACGGCCGTGTAAAGGCTCTTGTTCAGGGTGTTGCAAAGGCGAAAATATCGGATTTCGTGAGGCAAAAATCGGTTTACCGCGTTAAGATCGAAAAAATTTCCGAGGAGCCTGTAACCGAGATTACTCTTGAGATCGAAGCCCTTATGAGAATTGTCCGGGAACATTCCGAGAAGATACTCGCTTTCCGTGGAGAGCTTACCGGGGATGTCGGCTCCATTCTGGAAGGCATAAACGATCCGGGCAAGCTGGCGGACCTTGTCGCATCGAACTTAAGGTTAAAAATCGAGGAATCACAGCAATTGCTCGAACTAATTGATCCTGTTGACCGCCTTAAAAAAGTAAATGACCTTTTGTCGAGAGAAGTTCAGCTTTCGGCCATGCAGGCCAAGATACAGTCGGATGTTAAGGATGAGATATCAAAAAGCCAGCGGGATTACTATCTCCGGGAGCAGATGAGAGCGATTCACAAGGAGCTTGGCGATCATGATGAAAGAGCCCAGGAGCTGGATGAATACAAGAAAAAGATAAAACGCGCAAAGATGTCTAAGGATGCCGAAAAGGAATCCGAAAAGCAGTTAAAACGCCTTGAAATGATGCATCCCGATTCCGCCGAAGCCTCTGTCGTGAGAACATATCTGGACTGGCTTGTTGAACTGCCCTGGAGCAGGTCGACAAAAGATGTTATAAATATCAGGCACGCGAAAAAGATTCTTGATACCGATCATTACGGGCTCAACAATATCAAAGACCGGATACTCGAATACTTAAGCGTCCGCAAGCTTAATACAAAAATGAAGGGCCCGATATTGTGCTTTGTAGGTCCTCCTGGAGTGGGTAAAACGTCTCTGGGGAAAGCTATTGCAAGAGCGATGAAACGCAAATTCGTAAGGATATCATTAGGCGGAATACGTGATGAGGCGGAGATACGGGGACACAGGCGCACTTATATCGGAGCGCTTCCCGGACGCATTCTGGATGGTCTGAAACAGTGCGGTTCAAACAACCCCGTCTTCATGATGGACGAAATAGACAAGGTCGGAGCTGATTTTCGCGGGGACCCTTCCGCAGCGCTTTTAGAGGCTCTTGATCCGGAACAGAACTTTGCCTTCAGCGATCATTATCTCAACCTTCCTTTCGATCTTTCGAGAGTTATGTTCATCCTGACGGCCAATCTTACCGACACAATCCCGTCTGCTCTTCTGGACAGAATGGAGGTAATCAATCTTTCAGGATATACCGAGGAAGAAAAGAAAACAATCGCCGAAACATTTCTGCTTCCCCGCCAGATGAAGGAAAACGGCGTCAGTACAAAAAAAATGTCGCTCAGCCCCGAGGCTTTGCGTCAGATCATCGCTGAATATACGTCCGAGGCCGGATTGAGAAATCTTGAAAGGGAGATAGGCACCATCTGCCGGAAGGTTGCAAGAAAGATAGCGGAAGGCGAAAAAGGCCCTTTTCATGTTTCAAAGGGAAATCTGCCGAAATACCTCGGAGTTCAGAAATTTATTCCTGAAATGGATCAGGAGGAGAGCCAGGTGGGGCTTTCTACAGGACTTGCCTGGACACAGGTCGGAGGGGAGGTTCTTTATGTTGAGGCTACCCTCATAAGCGGAAAAGGGGAGCTGATAATAACCGGACAGCTGGGGGAAGTAATGCAGGAATCGGCAAGGGCGGCGGTAAGCTATGCGAGAGCCAATCTCTCCCTTTTCGGTTTGAAAGAGAATTTCTTCGAAAATACGGATGTGCATATACATGTTCCGGCGGGTGCGATTCCGAAAGACGGTCCTTCCGCAGGAATCGCAATGGCAAGCGCGCTTATCTCGGTTCTTATAGATAAGCCCGTAAATAAATATGTGGCTATGACCGGTGAGATTACTTTAAGAGGAAGGATTCTCCCGATCGGAGGACTTAAGGAAAAGGCGCTGGGCGCATTGAGAGCAGGGATCAAAACGATAATAATACCCGATAAAAACAAGAAAGATCTTGCGGAGATACCGGCAAACGTAAAACGGAAAATCAAGTTTATTCCGGTAAGCCAGATGAAAGAGGTTCTTCCGATTGCAATTGAAGGATTTGAAGGCGAGAGGCGAAAGGCGTGAGAGTGTGAGGCACGAGTGGCAAGAGAAAGAAAAGAAGAATATCGAACATCGAACTTCGGACTTCGAAAAAGAAACCGCGAATATCGATGTGCGATATACGTTATTCGATGTACGGTTTTTTAACCAGAGACCATAAACCAGAGACCAGAGACAGTTCAGCATGAAAATACTTGCTGTTGATACGTCTGCAATAACCTGCGGAGTTGCAATCGCCGACAATGAGGTTCTCCTTGCCGATTTGATGGATGAATCCGGGGAAACGCATTCGAAACATCTGATGAATATGATAAAAAGAGCGTTTGAAATCTCCGGCTTCAAACCATCTGATATGGATGGGTTTGCCGTTACAAAAGGGCCCGGAAGTTTTACCGGTCTCAGGATAGGGATAAGTTCTGTAAAAGGACTTGCCGCGGCAACCGGAAAGCCTGTTGCAGGAATATCAACGCTCGACGCCCTTGCGGCACAGGTGCCTCCGACCTCTTATCTTATCTGCGTCATGACGGACGCAAGAAAGGGTGAGGTTTATTCTTCGTGCTACAGGCATATCGGCGGTATTGTTAAAAAGGAATCGAAAGAGGATAATCTCCTTCCGGAAAAAGCGATAGAGCGCATACATGAACCCTGCCTCTTTGCCGGCGACGGCGCGTGCGCATACAGAAATATCATCGAAGAAAAAATAGGCGGTTATGCCCATTTTCTCCCCGATGCCTTTAATACTGTAAAGGCATCGACGGTTGCATTTATGGGCATGAAAAAAATGATGGATAATGATATGGAAGATGCCGGAATGCTTGTTCCGTTTTACATAAGAAAATCTGATGTTAAAGAAATGGCGTGAGACGCGGGGCGGGAGGCGAAAGCCGAAAGCCGAACTTCGAATATAGGACATCGAATTTCGAAAAGCGGATTATGATTCACGAGCTTCGAATACGAACCGGTGATCGTTAAACAGGAACCAGAGACCAGGAACCAGAGACGGGGATTGGCTTTTAATTGCCTTGACACATAATGGATTTATTAATAAAAACTATAAGTTTTTAAATCGAATACTTTATCCGGAGGAATAGATGGACTACAAGAAAACGCTCAATCTTCCTGTTACTGAATTTGCCATGAAAGCCGATCTGGCTACACGGGAACCCCTGGCGCTGAAAGCGTGGGAAGATACAGGCCTTTATAATAAGGTAAGAACCGCTTCTGAAAAAAAGGAGATGTTCATTCTTCATGATGGTCCTCCCTATGCTAACGGCAACATCCATATCGGAACCGCGTTGAACAAGATATTGAAGGATATAGTTGTCCGCAGCAGGCAGATGTCCGGTTTCAATTCAGTATATGTGCCGGGGTGGGACTGCCACGGACTTCCGATCGAGCATAATGTAGACAAGGAACTCGGTTCTGAAAACAGGAAATACTCCCAGGCGGAAATTAGAAAGCTCTGCAGAAAGTATGCCGAAAAATATATCGATATCCAGCGCGAAGAATTCAAGAGACTGGGTGTCATGGGTGAATGGGATAATCCTTACCTGACAATGGCTTATGGATATGAAGCGATAATCGCGAGGGAATGCTCAAAATTCGCTCTCGGGGGCAGCCTGTTCAGAAGCAAGAAGCCGATTCACTGGTGCTGCAGCTGCAAGACCGCGCTTGCGGAAGCCGAAATAGAATATGAAGATGATACCTCCCCGTCCGTTTTCGTCAAGTTCCCTTTGACGGATGATATATCCGGAGAATTTCCCCTGCTTGCCGGAAGGAGAATATATGTCGTTATCTGGACAACCACCCCCTGGACTATTCCGGCCAACCTTGCGATAGCGCTGCATCCGGCCTTCAGATATGTCGCGGTGGATACGGGAAAAGGAGATGTCTTCATTCTGGCGGCGGATCTTGCCGGATCATGCATGAAAACATTCGGTTTTCCGGATTTTTCGGTTCTTTGCGAGATAAGCGCTGAAAAACTTGAGAAGAAGCGTTGCCGGCATCCTCTTTATAACAGGGATTCACTCATAATACTCGGAAACCATGTTACCCTTGATGCCGGTACGGGATGCGTCCACACGGCTCCGGGCCACGGACGTGAAGATTACGAAGTAGGTCTTCAGTACGGCCTTGATACCTATTCGCCTGTCGATGACAACGGATGTTTTACAAAGGATGTGGAATTTTTCGAAGGAAAATTCGTTTTCAAGGCGAACAAAGAGATCGTGTCAAAGTTGTCCGATTCGGGATCTCTTGTGGCGGAGGGTAAAATCACGCACTCTTACCCCCATTGCTGGCGCTGCAAGCAGCCCGTTATTTTCAGGGCGACTCCGCAGTGGTTCATTTCGATGGATAAAACCGGCCTCCGGAAAAAATCGCTTGAAGAGATAGACAAGGTCAAATGGGTGCCGCACTGGGGAAGAGAAAGAATTTACGGCATGATAGAGAACAGACCGGACTGGTGCGTTTCAAGACAACGTGCATGGGGCGTTCCAATAACGGTTTTTTACTGTGAAAAATGTGAAGATCTTCACATGAATCAGGAAACGGCGGATCATGTATATGAACTTTTCAAGGAGCACGGCGCTGATGTATGGTTTGAAAAAGAAGCGGCGGAACTTATTCCTGAAGGGAGCGTGTGCGGCAAGTGCGGAAACACGACATTCAGAAAAGAGACCGACATTCTTGATGTATGGTTCGATTCGGGTGTAAGCCATGCCGCGGTGCTGGAGGAGAGGCCGTATCTGAGATGGCCTGCGGATCTTTATCTTGAAGGCAGCGACCAGCACAGGGGGTGGTTTCACAGCTCCCTGCTGACCGCGGTAGGTACCAGAGGAAAGGCTCCCTACAAGTCGGTTTTAACCCATGGATTTGTTGTGGATGCCGAAGGCAAGAAGATGTCAAAGTCCCTTGGAAATGTCATAGCCCCTAAGAAGGTTATTGACAAGTACGGGGCGGAAATTTTGAGGCTCTGGGTTTCTGCTTCAGACTACAGAGATGATATCCGCATTTCTGATAATATCCTGAAACAGCTGAGTGACGCTTACCGGAGAATCAGAAACACGTGCAGGTTCATGCTCGGTAATTTATATGACTTTGACCCCGGCAGAGATGCGGTTTCTTATCAATCAATGCCGGAAATTGACAGGTATGCTCTTCATAAACTCTCCGAATTGACGGAAAAGAGTCTCAGGGCTTACGATACGTTTGAGTTTCATATTGTGTACCACGGCCTTTATAATTACTGCACAACGGATCTTTCGGCCTTTTACCTGGATATCCTTAAAGACAGGCTTTATACATCTTCTCCCGGATCTGCCGAGAGAAGAAGCGCCCAGACCGCCATGCACACGATACTCGGTTCAGTCGCAAGGATCATGGCGCCGATACTTCCCTTTACATCCGAAGAAATCTGGAAATCCATGCCGATGACCGGTGAAAAGGAAGAAAGTGTTCATCTTGCACTCCTCCCTTCAGTTATTAAAATATGGAAAGATGAAGAACTTGCGGAGAGGTGGAAGAAAGTTATCGAAGTGCGCCAGGAGGTGACAAAGGCTCTGGAGGAAGCCAGGGTTAAAAAGCTGATAGGCCATTCGCTTGATGCTTTGATTGCAATAGATGCGGAGAATGATCTTTTTACTCTTCTTGACCGGTATTCGGCTGAATTGAAAACCATCTTCATAACTTCCGGTGTTCTTTTGTCGAAGAACGGAAGTCTTCCGGGGGCGGTTGAAAGCAGAGAAGTAAAAGGACTTTATATATCGGTTGAGCCGGCGCCGGGGAAGAAATGTGAAAGATGCTGGATATATGACCTTTCGGTCGGTACGACCCCTGAAGAGCCGGGAGTATGCAAAAGATGCCTGGGCGCGCTTGAGGAGATCAGGAAGGCGTGAGGCGGGAGGACGTGAAAAAGAACATCGAATATCGGACATCGAATATCGAAAAGCTGAAAATCGAAAATCGGAAGGCGTAAAGCGAAGTGCGATGTTCGAAATTCGAAGTACGGCGTGCGGTTTTTCGAACCATAGACCAGAAACCAGCAATCAGAGACAAATATCCATGCTGCTTGAAAATAAATACTCAAAACTTGCATTGATCGCCGGGCCGGTGCTTGTACTCGACCAGATAACGAAGTACATAATTTTGAAGACAATGATGCTTCATGATTCTATTCCGGTTATGCCCGGATATTTTTCTCTTACCCATATTCAGAACCCGGGAGGAGCTTTCGGCTTTCTGGCAGGGCAGAGCCCTGATGTGAGAAGAATGATATTTATTTTTGTCTCATTTATTGCTTTATGCCTTATCTTCTATTTGTACAGTACAACACCGCGAACCAATTCTTTTCTGGCAACCGGTTTTGCCATGATTTTTGGCGGAGCTGTCGGCAACCTCTTTGACAGGGTGCGTTTCGGAAAAGTAGTTGATTTTCTCGATTTCTATGTCGGCAACCTGCACTGGCCGGCTTTTAATATTGCCGACAGCGCGATTTCGATAGGAATGGGAATCTTTGTATTTCATCTTCTCTTTAAAAAAATGTCCGGATGACCGGAAGGAGATTAAATGTTCCCTGTTCTTCTCAAAGTAGGTCCCGTATCGATATTTACTTACGGCTTTTTCATCGCGGTCGGGTTTCTTGCCGGCATATATTTAGCCGTCAGGGAAGCCCGCAGGCTTGGAGAAGAGCCGGAAATTATAATGGATCTTTGTTTTTATATTCTTATTGCCGCCATAATCGGTTCCCGCCTCTTCTATGTCGCCACAAATCCCGGGATGTTTCTTGATGATCCGGTCGAGATATTAAAAATATGGAACGGCGGCCTTGTCTTTTACGGCGGGTTTATCGCCGCGCTTGTTACGGGAATCATTTATCTTAAGACAAAAAATATTCCTGTATGGAAAACAGCCGATATCATGGCGCCTTCCATTTCACTTGCGCATTTTTTCGGGAGAATCGGCTGTTTTTTTGCCGGCTGCTGCTACGGGAAATATTGCGATCTTCCCTGGGCTGTTACATTCAGCAATCCTGATTCGCTCGCCCCGCAGGGATTGCCGCTTCATCCGACCCAGTTGTACTCCGCTCTAAACAACCTGGCAATTTTTCTGTTTTTGTTCTTTTTCCGCAAACGCAAAAAATATGACGGCCAGTTGTTCTGGCTCTACGTTTTGATGTACGGGATCACGAGATTATTTATTGAAATCTTCAGAGCTGATTTCAGGGGTGAATTTTTCTACGGAATATTCTCGGTTTCCCAGGTTGTCGGCGGAATCATGGCT
>CAZOEH010000020.1:12890-16217 GCA_964578785.1 uncultured Desulfonema sp.
ATAATGCTTTTCATACTTCGCAAGCGTGCTCTAATCAAAGGTTACTAATCAGCCGCAGATTCACACAGACTCCTGAGTAGTTGCAATTATTTTGAACGACGGCCTGGACCAATAATGACTGAGATAAATTACAAAGAACTTAACAGCCATATAAAGAGCGCGGAGGAGGAAGGTTTTTCCCGGCTCTATCTTATTCATGGCGAAGAGCTGATGTGCAAGACCGCTCTTGATGAACTTTTGAATGCACTCCTTCCTGAATCTTCATCAGACAGGAATCACAATTATCATCCTGTTGACGGAACCGGCGAAAACATCTCTGATGCGGTGGAACGGGCAAACACATTTTCTTTCATGTCCGGACGAAAGGTGGTTGCTTTTCTTGATTCCAAAATATTTTGTTGGAAAGAAAACGAAAAGAGCCTTCTTGAAAAAGCAAAAGAGGCCCATGCGCTGAAAGATTTGAAAAAGGCTGCGCGGTATTTTACCTCCCTCATGTCGCTCCTTAAACTTTCTTTTGATGATGTTGGGAAAGAGAACCGCGGAAAATCCCTTAAAATGGATACCGGAGATGCAGATAACCGCTGGATCGATGATATTACGGAATACTGTATCGGAAACGGTATCGTGATCTCAGGAGAGGAAGAAAACGCCTCCTTTTTTCAAAAGGCTGTTGAAAAAGGTTTTCCCAAAGGAAACCATCTTATAGTAACTGCGGAGATTGTCGATAAAAGGCTCAGTCTGTATAAGACAGTAAATAAAAGCGGTGTGATAATCGACTGCCAGATCCCTAAAGGCGACTCCCGAAATGAAAAGGAAGCGCGTGAAAAAGTTCTTATGGAAAGAATGAATGCCGTGCTATTAAAAAACGACAAAACGATGGATAAAGCCGCATATCATGCGATGTTCGAGATGACGGGGTTTGATCTCCGTACATTTTCAAATAATCTGGAGAAGCTTATAAGCTATACCGGAACAAGGAATAAAATAACACTGGAAGATGTCGAAACTGTGTTGAAAAGGACGAGGCTGGATCCCATATACGAGCTTACAAATGCCGTATCCGAAAGAAATCTTTCCGACTCTCTTTTTTACCTCGATTCCCTTCTTTCTTCTGAAATTCACCCGCTTCAGGCGCTTTCGGCGTTAATAAACCAGTTCAGAAAAATAATCTGCATCAAAGGCTTCACCGGAAGCCGTTACGGAAAGAAATGGGAACCGGGATTCTCATATCCCCAGTTTACTTCCATTACCCTGCCGGCTATTGAAGAGTATGACAATGCTCAGCTAAAAGAGATTGAGGACCGGGAGAATTTTCTTGCTGATGAAGAATCTCCGGGAAAATCCGAAGCGAGAGGGAAAAAGTCCGCCAAAAAGAAAAGCAAACCGGCAACTGATGTCCTGATTTCAAAAACAGTAAAAAATCCGTATGCTCTTTACCAGCTTGCAAGGAAATCCGAAAATTTCAGAAAAGAAGAGGTCCTTTCGATCTTTGAACGTCTTAAAGATGCGGACCTTGAGTTAAAATCATCCGGCCGGAACCCGAAACTTGCAGTTGAGAATGTGATATTGCACATATGCCGCAAGAAATGATTATTTAATGACGAGCAGTTGCGATAAGGGAGGGAAAATACCATGCCGAAGACAAAAATCGTATGCACAATAGGCCCGTCAAGCGAGTCTCCGGAAATATTGGAAGAGCTCATATTAAACGGAATGAATGTGGCCAGACTGAACTTTTCCCACGGATCCCACAGGGAGCATCTTAATAAAATCAACACCATCCGGACTGTTTCGGAAAAACTCGGCGCGCATGTGGCGATTTTACAGGATCTCTGCGGTCCCAAGATAAGAGTGGGAAAGGTGACAGAACCCGGTGTGAGCCTGAATCCGGGTCAGGCGTATGTTCTTACCAGCAGGCATGTCGAAGGCGATGAGGAGCGTGTTTCGGTTTCATATGAGAATCTTCCATCAGATGTAAAAATGGGGGACAGGATACTTCTTGCGGACGGCATGATGGAGCTTGTTGTTGTGAGGACAAGCCGCTACGATATATTCTGTAAAGTCGTCACCGGCGGTTTTCTTACTTCGAACAAGGGGATAAATCTTCCGACCGGCACGATAAAAGCAGATGCTATTACGGAAAAAGACCACAAGGATCTTCTTTTCGGTTTGAAACATAACGTGGATTATGTCGCCCTTTCATTTGTCCGTAGCGCAAAGGATATTCTCGCACTTAAAAGAATAATAAAGAAGGAAAAGAAGAATACCCCGGTCATTGCCAAGATAGAAAAGCATGAAGCTTTGGACGATATAGAGGGAATAATGAAAGCATCGGACGGGATAATGGTTGCGAGGGGCGATCTTGGGGTCGAGATACCTCTTGAAAATGTTCCGAATATCCAGAAGATGCTTGTCAAAAAAGCCAATGATATGGGCAAGCCGGTCATAATTGCAACCCAGATGCTCCGGTCGATGGTGAGCGCGCCGCGCCCTACAAGAGCTGAAGCAAACGATGTTGCAAACGCTGTGCTCGACGGGACAGACGCCGTGATGCTTTCCGAAGAAACGGCGAGCGGTGAATATCCTGTTCAGGCGGTTCAGTACATGAGAAGGATTGCGGAGAATGCGGAAGAGAATTTTCCTCATGAAAAATATTTAAGCCTCATGCCGGAAAAAGACGTATCAGAATCTGTTGCATATGCATCTTGTGTACTTGCTGATCATCTTGATGTGAAGGCTATTATCGCCACAACACGCTCCGGTTCGACCGCAGCTCACATTTCCCGGTTCAGGCCGAAACCGGTTATAATCGCCCTTTCTCCTGAAAAGAGCGCCGTAAGACGCCTTGCCCTTTACTGGGGATGTCTACCGAGCCTTGTTGTCGAAGCAAAAGGAAAGACCGCAGCGAGTGACAGCTCGGCCGTCTCCGCCCTTGCTTCAGGAAAAGTATCGAAAGGAGATCTTGTTGTAATAACATCCGGATATCCGGAATATGTTGAAGGGACAACAAATATGATGAGAGTTATCAGGCTTTAGCAAAAAAAAGAATATCGTACATCGCACATCGAATATCGAAGGGTGGAAAGCGATGTGCGAAGTACGATATACGATGTTCGAAGTACGGAGAGAAACGATCATGGGATTTATAAGAGATCAGGAGGAGCGTCTGGTAATAGGCCTTTTGACTGCGAAATATCAGAAAAAGAATCTCCCTGTGCCAGATATTTCCGAATTGAAGCGGCAGGCTTCAAAAATTGTAGATGAGGCGCACGGTATAGCCCGTGAAAGGGGGAAAAACGTGCTTTCAATCGTAAAAGATATGGCTGA
>CAZOEH010000020.1:16227-17780 GCA_964578785.1 uncultured Desulfonema sp.
TATCTATGTCAGGCGACGACATATCAAAGCTTCGCATAAAAAAAACCGGCGCCGCTTCAGGCGCAGGGAAAACAAAAAAATATATTATCTTACTGATAATAATATTTATACTGATTGCATCATGGATGCTTTACAAACAGGGCCATCTCTCTCCGGCGATTGAAGTCAGAGTCTCAAAAGTTGTTAATATTTATCCGTCACAGACATTTACGCTTCTTAACGCAAGCGGTTATGTAGTCGCACAGAGGAAAGCGGCCGTTGCATCAAAAATTACGGGGCGGCTTGTATTTTTGGGTGTTGAGGAGGGAAGCATAGTCAGAAAGGGTGAGATAGTAGCGCGTCTTGAAAATGAAGATGCAGTTGCAGCAAGAAACAGAGCTGCTGCCAATGTAAATGCGGCGAAAGCCTCTGTTGAACAGGCAATGGCCGAACTTGATGACTCTGTTCTGACTTATAACCGCATGTTGAAACTGTCGGAAAAGGGCAGTGTGGCAAAGTCCGAATTCGATGCGGCGGAGGCAAGGTTTAAAAGGGCAAAGGCTTCGGTGTTGGCCCAGAGGGCAGCGGTACAGGCAGGAGAAGCAGCTCTTAAGGAGACTGAAGTTGTACTCGAATATACAAATATGCGCGCTCCGTTTGATGCCGTGGTTCTGACAAAGAATGCGGACATAGGCGATATCGTTACCCCTATCGGGGCCGCCGCAAATGCCAAAGCTGCTGTAGTTGATATAGCGGATATGGAATCCCTTCAGGTTGAGGTTGATGTTTCGGAAAGTAATATCGATCTTGTTAAGAAGGGACAGCCGTGCGAAATTCAGCTTGATGCCCTGCAGGATTCCCGTTTCAGGGGAACGGTTCACATGATAGTTCCGACCGCAGACAGGACTAAGGCATCAATCATGGTCAAAATCGCATTTAAAGAAAAGGACACGCGAATTCTGCCGGAAATGAGCGCCAAGGTTGCCTTTCTTTCACGGGAGGTACTGCCGGAGGAAGGAAAATCGTTAACCGCAATTCCGGCTGAAGCAATAACCGTACTTGAGGGTAAGGAGTCTGTTTTTCTGGTGAAAGACGGTCGTGCATATAAAACGGCAATAAAAACCGGAAGACGGATCGGGAACATGGTCGAGATATCAGGCGGAGCAGGGCTTGGCGAAATCTTGATCGCAAAGCCAGTAAATAAAATCAAAGACGGTATAAAGGTTAAGGTTCTGGAGGATTAATACAGGAATTGGCGCCCATCGTTGAAATTAAAGATCTTACCAAAACATACCGCCGGGGAAATCAGTCCATCGTTGTGCTTGAGAATATATCCCTGAATATAGAGGAGGGGGATTTTCTTGCTCTTATGGGACCTTCCGGCTCGGGCAAAAGCACACTGCTCAACCTTATAGCGGGTCTCGATAAAGCGGACAGTGGAAGCATAAAGGTCGGAGGAATAGATATTTCCCTGCTTTCAGAATCCATGCTTGCAAAATGGAGAGCCGAAAATGTCGGGTTTATTTTTCAGTTCTATAATCTTGTTCCGGTATTAACCGCCTTTGAGAATGTTG
>CAZOEH010000021.1:0-17681 GCA_964578785.1 uncultured Desulfonema sp.
TGCTTCAATATTTAGGTTTTCCTTTTTGTAGCAATGCACCCCAGCCGGACACAGACACAACATGTTGTTCCCGTGTCCGGCTGGGGTCATATTCAGGTTTCTAATAATTTTCCCATACTTTTCTTGACAAAAAGCGTCTTCCTATCCGTAGACAGACTGAATGTCTTTTCTTATGCACGCCTAACCCGCAAAAAACAAAACGGAAAATTTGAATAAATATGATAATTAATTTTTTGGGACCTGTCTATCCTCATTATTTTTATTGTCCTGGTAGGATTTTTGATGAAACCTTGATCACCTATAAAGATACAATCCTATTCAAAAGAAAATCCAGATATAGATTTATGCAGGGGAAAATGGGGGAAACCCATTTTTTACTATTTTAAATGATCCCGCTCCCAAATCCAAGACGCCGGGACAATGTCTCCGCACCTTCACGAATGACGACTGCCAATTCATCCTGTTTGCTTGAATTCATACGGTTAACCGGGACTGAGAAGCTCATTGCAGCGATCATCTCTCCCTTATTGTTATAAACAGGGGCGGCTACGCAGCTGGCATCACTGTTTGACTCGCAGTCATCAAAGGCCAATGCACGCCGACGGATGACCTCCAATTCTTTAATCAATTTTGATACAGAACCGATGCTGTTGGCGGTCATTTTTATTAATTCATTATGACCCTTATACAATTCCATTATTTTCTCGTTCGAAAGAGCCGAGAGAAGCATTTTCCCGACACCGGTACAGTGTGCCGGCACCCTTGAGCCCACGGTTGATACAAGCCGCACAGCCTTTGAACAATCAACCTTTGCAATGAAAACGACTTCCGTATTGTCGCGAACTGCAAGTTGACAGGTTTCATCGCATCTTTCGACATTGCTTTCTGCTATCTTCCTTCCCTCTGAAATCAAGTCAAAATTATCAGCATAGGCACTGCCTAATTCGAACAGCTTAAATCCTAAAGAAACTTTGTTCGACTGAATTTCTTCGCGAGTCAGGTATCCGCTCTCCAAAAGCGTATTGACGATTTCATAGGCCGTTGTTCTCGGCAGATTCAACCGAGCTACAATTTCCGGAACAGATAGGGTACGAGTTCCTTTAAGAAACAGATCGAGAACGTTAAAGGCACGTTGAATAGAGGGTATTGTTTTCACCAGCAGTATCTTCCTTAATACATAGCGACTGACAATTAAGACAAATTGAGCAGCCAGGCCAGAGTTTTATATTCAAACTTGAAAAATTGTACGTATATACACACATACTTCAAAATAGCAGACATGTCAATTTAAAAAATATCTTGGCAAGAGACCCTCAGCATATTGGAAGAGTGTTTATGACAATTGATATAAATAGACGAAAAAAACAACTTGACAAGAAAAAAAGTCTCTTATATTTAAGCCAAATATGTTCGGTATATCGTATGTTGTTCGGCATACCGAACATATTAATAGATACCAGAACCAAACCGGTTTCAATAAAGGTTTTCATGATTTTGTTTGAATCAAATTTTTCTGATCCGTATGTGGTGGAGAAGCTTCCTGATCAAAGGTTAAGCATAGGCAAAAAACCGTAATAATTTACCAACAAAGGAGATGATTCAATGGCATTCAAAGAGATGATGAAAAACTGGTGTATTTTGGGATTAGCGGCCACGGCCGCTTTGACAATCAACATGCAGCCGGCAATTGCCGCCGATAAAGTCTTGAAAATAACCCTGGCCCACGCCGATGTGGCCGACCCCACCATGTATGTGCATGCGGGTGCGGTCGCTTTCAAAGAGTATGTTGAAAGGGAATCCAAAGGAAACATCAAGGTGAACATCAGCCCTGCTGCTGCCTTGGGAAATACCGCCTCTATACAGGAACAGACCATGACAGGCGAGATCGAGATCTCGACCTCCCATACCGAGGGCACCATCGCCATCGTGTATCCCAACATCCAGTGCCTCACAATACCTTACCTCTTTCAGTATGTGGACCAGGCTCTGGAAGTCTTTCACGGTGATTTTGGCAAAAAACTATGGGAGGACATGCGCAAGCAGACCGGCCTTCGCATGATCGGTGTTTGGGATAATGGCGGCTTCCGCAACTACACCAATAATGTGCGCGAGGTTCGTACTCCCAAGGATATGAAAGGCCTCAAAATCCGCACCATGGACATCCCGGCCCACATGGAAATCGTGCGTGCTTTGGGTGCCAATCCCGTACCCATCTCCTGGGCGGAGACGTACACCTCTATACAAACCGGCGTTGTGGATGGCCACGAAAACTCCATTCCCACCATGATCCTGGGTTCCATACAAGAAGTGACGAAGTACATGGTTATGGACGGCCACGTTTATACCCAGCTCCACATGTTTTGCAACGATAAATGGTTCAACAGTCTGCCCAAGGAGTACCAGGATATCGTCCTGCGCGGCGGAGAAGAGGCTGGTTATGCCGGCCAGCGCGCCAACCGGGTATATCGTGAAATAGGTAGGGCCATCCTTATCAAAGCGGGAGTGAAAATCTACGATCCCACACCGGATGAAGTCGCTCAGTTCAGGACGTTGGCCCAGCCTCCGGTTCTCAAGTTCATCCGCGAAAAGGGTGTTAAGGATCCCAAATGGGTTGATGAGATCCTCAAGGAAGCTGACAAGGCTCTCTATACGTTAGGATACAAAAAGCAAGGTGGAGCTACTGTGAAGAAGAAGTAACTTATTCATTGGCTTGCCCGGCCGTTCACCTCGTGAGGCCGGGCAAGCCGTAATAATAACCGGTTCATAACTCAGAATTTGATCAGGTTTCGCACCAGATATTTACGCCTTAACCGGTTAAGGCATTATTTGAAAATTTGGAGGGTAGTATGAATTTTCTCCGTATTGCGGAAAGGATAGGTGAGGTGGCGAAAAAAATCGCCAGTCATGCAACCGTCCTCCTTTTTATCATCATGACTTTGATAGTTTGGGCTCAGATATTCTTCCGTTTCGTTTTGGGTGGCGGCATTGTTTGGTCGGAGGAAATAGCAAAATTCCTGATGGTCTGGATGGCTCTGTTGGGATCATCGGTGCTTTTTGCTGAAGGAGGGCACATAGCCATCAATTATTTCATTGGGAAACTTAGTTTCCTTCGTTACATTCTAATGTTTCATGCCATACTGTCCGCCGTTCTATTTGCTCTGCTGATCTACTATGGCATCGACTATGCTGCATTTGGATATAAATCTATAGCCACTGCAAGCGGAATTAGAAAGTTTTGGCCATATCTGGCCATTCCGGTCGGCGGCGGTTTTTTGTTGGTGCAAGCTTTTACTCGTTTTGTTCATCTGCTGAAGACTGATGACAAGACAATCCGGGAAGAAGAGGAAGCTCGTGCTCGGAATGAATTACTCGCGGTAGCGGAATGATATGACCATTGGAAAGGAGTTTGTTGAAATGCTTACTATTAGTATGTTTGCTGTAATGATTTTCTTATTAATATTTGGAGTGCCGGTGGCCATAGTTCTGGGGGTGGTTTCAACTGCCTGGGTGATACTGGCTGGTAATTCCATCCAGATGATCGCCTCGCGCATGTATGCCGGGATAGACCTCTTTGTGCTCATGGCGATCCCCTTTTTCATTCTGGCCGGTGAGGTCATGAACCGCTGCGGCATTACCGACCGCTTGATCAAGTTCGTGGATTTCGTCGTCGGCCGGGTACGGGGAGGTTTGGCTCAGGCCAACATATATGCCAGCGTATTGTTCGCGGGTATCACCGGTGCGGCGGTCGCTGATGTGGCGGCATTGGGTTCGATTTTTATACCAGCCATGGAAAAGCAGGGTTACACACGCAAGTTATCAGCCGCGGTCACCGCTGCCAGTTCCATTATAGGGCCGATCATACCGCCCAGCATCATCGTGGTGATTTATGGGTCGGTCACCGGGCTTTCGATAGGGACCCTCTTTGCGGCTTGCATGATACCAGGTGTAATGGTGGCTTTGGGCATGAGCGCATATATTGCGTTGGTAGCGAAAAAGAAAAATTTACCCAAATCGGATGAGCCCTTTGAAGCGAAGGGTTTTTTCCTATGTATGAAAGACTCCATCCTGGCCCTGCTGATGCCTATAATCATCGTTGGCGGGATCTTCTCTGGAGTATTCACCCCTACCGAGGCAGCCGCAGCTTCAGTGTTTTACGCTTTTTTTGTCGGAATAGTTATTTACCGCTCACTCTCTGTCAACGCCATATACCTAGCAGTCGTCGCCTCCGTGCGCACTTCGGCCATGCTCTTTTTCATCATCGGGTTTGCCAACATACTGGGCTGGATCATCGCGAGAGAGCAAATACCTGAGACAATTGCTACTTTCCTGCTTACGCTGAGCGAGAATCCTACGATCCTGCTGCTTATAGTGGTGGCCTTTTTGCTCTTTTTGGGCACATGGATGGAAATTACTGCCAGTTGTATCATCGTAGCCCCAATCCTGTCACCTGTCATGGCGCAGGTTGGTCTTGATCCGGTTCACTTTGCGGTTGTCATGCTCGTGGTACTCAACGTCGGGCTAATTACTCCGCCATTAGGGGTGGCGCTTTTTGCCGCAGTGGGAGTGGGCAAGGTGGGCTTTGAGGAGATAGTCAGCGAGATATTGCCTTTTATTATTACGGATGCAGTGGTGATACTGCTGTTGGCCTTCATCCCCGAGCTTTCGCTTGCTATCCCCAGGGCGCTTGGGTTCATATCGTAACCTCAAGATTATCCTAAAAGCTTTAAAAAAGTGTACCAGATTCATTAACCTTTTTGAAAACTCAAATTGTAAGGAGTACAATTAATGTTTTACCCAGTAGAAATACCCAAGCCCGATCCGGATAAAAAACAAGCTGCTGCGCTGGTGGTGCTAAATCCCGCCCAATCCCGCCGCATGGTGGCTAAAGGTGCAATAGCCAGCCCCATCTTTCAAAAAGCATATAAGAATGGGATGATTATCATTGCCCGTGGAATCACCAACGCCTATATGTGTGAAGAACTTTTTAATATCTCCATTGACAATAAAGCCAACCAGACCGTCGGACTGGTCGCTCAAGGGGTAACAAACAGTACAGGCACTCCTCCGCCATGCACCTGGCATGTCATCAATAGAGGCAAAATCGTGGAAGATGCCGACTCCAATGTGGAGATCGGCAAATTTGTCAGGGGTGATGTTGTTGTGAAAGGCGCCAATGCCATAGACCATACGGGCCTGACCGGCACGCATGCCTCTTCACTAAAATGCGGCACCATGGGCGCACTCTGGCCTTACGTTACGTCAAGAGGAGGTGAGTTTATCGTCCCTGTGAGCCTGGAGAAGATGGTCCCTTGCGTGATGACTGCTGCCCGCCACAGCGGGGTATATCATTTTGATAAATCCATGGGGTTGCCCGTCAAGACAGTGCCTCTGGTGGAAGCCAAGGCCATAACAGAGATAGAGGCCCTTGCTATTTTATTCGGTGTGAACGCCTACCAGATAGGAGCCGGGGGAGTGGCAGGTTCAGAGGGGTCAGTACACCTGGCCATAGAAGGTGATGAGGACAAGGTTGGCAGAGCCTTTGACTTGTGCATCTCTTTGAAAGATGAGGCTCCTGTTGGAATACCTGATATTTCAGTCATAAATGATCCGGCCGATTATCAATTTGACTCCCGGGCTCAACTGAATACATTGGGTGGAAAATAATTAGGGAGTTGATATGGATTTGGGAATTAAGGGAAAGATCGCCCTGGTTGCGGCCGCAACCCACGGTCTGGGTTTCGCCTGTGCACGGCAATTGGCGACCGAAGGCTGCCGGGTGGCCATTTGCGCCCGTGATCAAGGCTCGGCAGAACAGGTGGCCAAGGATATGACCGTTCAAATTGGTGCGGATGTAAGGGGCTTTGGTGCGGATGTGAGCCGGGTCGAGGAAATTAGGGCCTTGTTGTCTGCGGTCAGACAGTCCATGGGTGACCCGGAGATCCTTGTGACCAATGCCGGCGGTCCTTCGCCGGGCACATTTGAAAGCACGGATATAAAAGACTACAACAATGCACTTCAACTCACTTTAATGAGCGCTGTGCACTTGATACATGGCGTCGTACCGGCAATGAAAATAAAAGCATGGGGGAGAATCATCGCCATTACCTCGATCGCCGTCAAACAGCCTATCGGCAACCTGCTCCTATCCAATATGGCTCGGGCCGGGTTGACGGGATTTTTAAAGACAGTGGCAACGGAGCTGGCACCCTCAGGCATCACGGTCAATGCGCTTTTGCCCGGCATTCATAAAACCTCAAGGGTAGATCAGTTGGTACAAGACCGTTCAGCCCGGGAGAACAAACCTGCATCTCAAATATATGCGGAGATGATAGAAACCATTCCATGCAACGAGATGGGCGACCCTTCCGATTTCGGAGCGGCCGCGGCATTTTTGTCAAGTCTCCACGCCCGTTTTATTACCGGTCAAAATATATTGGTCGATGGCGGAAGTTATAAAGGACTGCTGTAAACAATATGAATGATATTTTAACGATTCTGAACTATTGCCAAGCCATTATACATTGAAAAAGAGACCTTCATGTTCACAAAATATACTTCGGACGGTTTTAAAAATCCGGTAATCGGTATTGAAATAAAAACCCTGGTTTACGGTGAAAATAGTCTTTTAACCCGGTTTCACCTGAAAAAAGGAGCACTGCTCCCACTTCACAGCCATCCCCAGGAGCAGACCGGATTCCTGGTGTCCGGAAAAATAAAATTATTCATTGGCTATGAAGCATTTTTTGCAGAGCCGGGGGATTCCTGGTGTATCGGAGGGGGGCTTGAACACCAGGCCGAAATTCTTGAGGATTCAGTGGCGATCGAGGTTTTTTCTCCGCTCAGAGATGATTATCTTCCGGTTTGATCTATAAAATTTGGCAGAAAATCCTGTTGAAAAGATAGAAATAAAACTGGCGGTATTAAGCATCCGGTAACTGGATGAAGTGGTGGAGATCAACCAAAACAAAAGGAATAAGAATGAAATGATAACACGAAGAAAACAAACAATGGACGGAAATACTGCTGCAGCATACGTATCCTATGCATTTACGGAAGTTGCAGCAATTTATCCCATAACGCCTTCATCAGATATGGCAGAAGCAATTGATGAGTGGTCTTGTGAAGGGAAAAAAAATATTTTCGGCCAAAAGGTTGTCGTCAGAGAGATGCAATCAGAAGGCGGTGCGGCCGGGACCTTACATGGATGTCTTCAGGGCGGGGCTCTTTGCTCGACCTATACCGCATCACAAGGGCTCCTCTTAATGATTCCAAACATGTATAAGATTGCCGGAGAACTTCTCCCGGCGGTATTCCACGTCAGTGCCCGCTCCTTAGCATCAAATGCCTTAAGTATCTTTGGAGATCACCAGGACGTGATGGCAACCCGTCAAACAGGGTTTTCTCTGCTCGCATCAAAAAATGTTCAGGAATGCATGGACTTAGGAGCGGTAGCACACCTGGCGGCCATCAAGTCCCGTATTCCGACGCTGCACTTTTTCGATGGATTCAGAACTTCTCATGAGATGCAGAGAATAGACATTATCGAATATGACGAACTGGCGGATCTGGTAGATATGGAAGCAGTCAATGAATTCCGTTCACGCGCATTGAATCCCAACCATCCCGTCTTAAGAGGCTCTACTCAAAACCCGGATGTCTTTTTCCAGACGAGGGAGGCTGTTAATAAATTCTATGAGGCACTGCCGGAGGTTTTTGAATACTATATGGGCGAGGTCGGCAAACTGACCGGCAGGGATTACCGGCTATTTAATTACAAAGGATCACCAACGGCCGAAAACATCATTATCACCATGGGTTCAAGTTGTGAAGTGATCAATGAAACCATCGAATTCTTAAATTTAAACGGTGGAAATTACGGATTGCTTGAAGTCCATTTATTTCGTCCATTTTCTTCTCGGCACCTGCTTGATGCCATACCTGACAGTGTTAAACGCATCTGCGTGTTAGATCGTACAAAAGAACCCGGTTCACAAGGAGACCCCTTGTATCTGGATATTCGCAATGTCTACTTCAACAAAAAGGATGCCCCAATGATCATTGGGGGACGGTATGGTCTTGCCTCCAAGGATTTTACCCCCCTGGATGTTATGGCGGTTCTTACAAATCTTGAACAGGATGAGCCGCGCAATCAATTCACGGTTGGAATTGTAGATGATGTAACATTTAAATCCCTTCCGGCCTATAATAAAGCTTTTAATCCTACCCCTAAAGAAACCATTGCCTGTAAATTCTGGGGTCTTGGAGCAGACGGCACGGTCAGTGCCAATAAATCTGCCGTGAAAATCTTAGGGGATCACACAGATATGTATGCCCAGGCATATTTTGCCTATGATTCGAAAAAATCAGGCGGGGTTACCGTATCCCATTTAAGGTTCGGGACAGTCCCCATTACGGCGCCCTATCTTATCAATCAGGCTGATTTTATTGCATGCCATAACCAAACCTATGTCACAAAATATGATTTGCTGGATGGGATCAAAGACGGCGGTAAATTCCTGCTGAATTGCAGCTGGAATGCTGAAGGATTAGATCAAAACCTTCCGGGCGCCATAAAAAGAGCCATAGCGGTCAAAAATATCAAATTCTATACCATTGATGCCGTGAACATTTCCCGGAATATCGGCTTGGGTCATCGAATCAATATGGTTATGCAGGCAGCCTTCTTCAATTTGACTCGGGTTCTGCCCATAGAAAAGGCCATTGACTATTTAAAGCAGGAAGCAAAGAAAAACTATGGAAAACAAGGGCGGACTGTCATTGAAATGAATTTCAAAGCCATTGATGCAGGCGTTGAAATGGTTCACGAAATCAAAGTCCCTTCAGACTGGAAAAATGCTGAAGATGATCCTGAATCAATAGAATCAGATCTGCCTGACTTTGTGAAGAACATTTTGATTCCCATGAACCGGCAAAAAGGGGATGATCTGCCTGTCAGTGCGTTTAACGGTGCGGAAGACGGAACCTATCCAACCGGCACCACTCAGTTTGAAAAACGCGCCATTTCAATTGATGTCCCCTATTGGGACGTTGACAATTGTATTCAGTGTAATCAATGTTCATTTGTGTGCCCCCATGGTGTACTCAGGCCATTATTATTGACAAAGGAACAGATCGCAACAGCACCCCGGGGATTTGTGACCCAAAAAGCCATAGGCTATCCGGAAAAGTACTATAACATGGGCATTTCCGCACTTGACTGCACCGGCTGCGGAAATTGTGTCGCTGTTTGCCCTGCAAAAGAAAAAGCTTTGGAATTAAACTCACTGTCAGACAAGCGCCAGGAATTTGAGAGCTTATGGCAATTTGTTAAGGACATCGAGCCAATACGCCTGACTAAAAAAGAGATTTCAACAGTTAAGGGCAGCCAGTTCTTAAAACCTTTGCTTGAGTTCTCAGGCGCCTGCGCCGGTTGCGGGGAAACACCTTATGCCAAATTAATCACTCAATTATTCGGTGATCGAATGGTTGTATCCAACTCGGCAGGGTGCGCAACTGTCTGGGGAGGATCAGCACCCAGTGTCCCCTATAGCAAAAACCATTCAGGCCATGGACCTGCATGGGGTTTTTCATTGTTTGAGGATAATGCTGAATACGGGTTTGGGATATCGCTGGGCGCCAAAACGATCCGTGAAATGGTTGCTTCTAAGATCACCGCATTGCTCCGGGAGAGTGTTCCCAAGAAGACCAAAAAAATTATGAAGCAATGGCTAAATTCCCATGAACAATCGGAAGGCACACGAAAGAGAGCGCGCGAACTTGAAAATGAATTGGAAAAATATTCTCAGGATCTGAAATTTTCAGAGATTCTAAAGCTGAAAGATTTTTTTATAAAGCAATCAAACTGGATATTTGGTGGAGACGGCTGGGCCTATGACATTGGTTACGGCGGACTGGATCATGTCCTGGCATCCGGCGAAGACATCAATGTCCTTGTATTTGACACAGAAGTATATTCCAACACCGGTGGACAATCATCAAAAGCCACACCGACGGCGGCAATTACCAAATTCGCATCATCAGGGAAATCAACCAAGAAAAAAGATCTTGGAATGATGGCCATGAGTTACGGCTATGTTTATGTTGCACAGATTGCCATGGGAGCCGACAAGGCCCAGACACTTAAAAGCATAATGGAAGCCGAAGCTTACCCGGGGCCTTCATTGATTATTGCATATGCGCCGTGTGTCAATCATGGTATCAAAGCGGGTATGGGAAAAGCCCAGCTTCAATCAAAACGTGCCGTAGAAGCGGGTTACTGGTCATTATACCGTTACAACCCGTTGCGTAAAGATCAAGGGGAAAATCCTTTCAGTTTAGATTCAAAGGACCCGATAGCCGATTTTGAGGAATTCCTTCTCAGTGAAGTGCGGTATGCGGCTTTGTTAAAACAATATCCGGACATTGCCAAAGACCTGTTCAAAAAGGCGAAAAAAGACGCCATGGAAAGAATTGATAATTATAAACGATTGAGCCAACAGACGTATTAGCTCTACAGCCGGCTGATATTGAGCAGGTTACGGGTCTGTCCGAAGATTGAATCATCCGACAGACCCGCAGCCGGGAACCAAGGAAAAAAAGGAAAACTACATAACATGAAGACAGCAAAAGAATATGAAGCGAGTTTGCGACAGCTGAACCTGGTCGTATACATGTTTGGCAGACGAATTGAGAATGTAGTGGATGATCCCATTATCCGGCCGTCCATGAACTCGGTGGCACTCACGTACGAGCTGGCGCATATCCCTGAATATGAAGATCTGATGACAGCCACATCCCACATCACCGGTGAAAAAATCAACCGGTTCTGCCATATTCATCAAAGTACGGAAGATCTGATAAAAAAAACCGATATGGGCCGATTTTTAGGTGCCATGACCGGCAGCTGCTTCCAGCGCTGTGTGGGCACGGATTCCCTCAATGCCTTATCTATAACTACTTTTGATATTGATGCAAAACACGGCACCGAATATAATAAGCGATTTCTCAAATACCTTGAATATGTCCAGAAGAATGATCTGGTCTGTGACGGCGCCATGACGGATCCCAAGGGAGATCGCTCGCTTCCGCCGCATAAACAACCGGATCAGGATATGTTTATGCACGTGATCCGTGAAGAAAAAGACGGAATTGTTGTCCGGGGGGCCAAAGCTCACCAGACAGGGGCTGTGAATTCCCATGAAATCATCATCATGCCCACCATTGCCATGCGTGCCGAAGATAAAGATTTTGCCATTTCCTTTGCCCTGCCAAGCGATGCGCCGGGCATCACATATATTATGGGCCGCCAGTCCTGTGATACAAGAAAACTGGAAAACGGGATCATTGACCGTGGAAACCCGCAATTTGGAGGACATGAGGCTCTGGTGGTGTTTGATAATGTATTTGTGCCCTGGGACCGCGTTTTCATGTACAAGGAATATGAATTCGCGGCCCGATTGGTGGAACAGTTTGCTTCCTACCATCGTCAGAGTTATGCCTGCAAGGCCGGAGTTGGAGATGTCCTGATCGGTGCGGCCCAGACCATTGCCGAGTACAATGGGGTTCAAAAAGCCTCCCATATTAAAGATAAGATCATTGAAATGAACCATTTGAACGAAACCCTTTACAGCGGTTCGGTTGCCTGCGCCTGTAAGGGTGCCAAAGAACCCAGCGGCACCTTTCTTGTCAACACCCTGCTGGCCAATGTATGCAAACAGAATGTCACACGATTCCCTTTTGAAATTGCCAGAATTGCCCAGGATATTGCCGGCGGTTTGTTGGTGACGCTTCCCTCGGAAGATGATTTCAATTCTCCTGAAGTGGGAAAATGGCTTGAAAAATATTTTAAAGCCAACACGTCGGTTCCCACCGTCGACCGCAGAAAAATTCTCAGGCTGATTGAAAATATCTGTTTTGGAACTGCTGCGGTCGGCTATTTGACCGAATCCATGCATGGTGCCGGCTCACCTCAGGCCCAACGAATCATGATTTCTCGACAGGTAGATATGGTCCAAAAACAATCCCATGCAAAAAGATTATGCGGAATCACTGATAAAACCAAAGGAAAAATAGACTGATGGCAGCGCGTTTTGCTTGGGAAGACCGAAAAATTTCAGGAATCCAATGAAATAAATTTCCTATATCGTAACTTTTTTTCTTAAAACATAACAATTATTTCACATCCGGCAATTTTATAATTTATTGAACATACTAAAATTATTAACATTTTATCCTTACTTCACCAAGGCATTTTTTTTGCATAGACAGAATGGGGGACATAGGATGTCCCCTATTTATCCCCCGGTGCTGACCTGCACTGTGGGCAGCGCAGCCGCCGTGAACGTTGCAAATAACCGGTGCAAATGGAGCGCAGTGGAATTTGCATCCGAGTTAATTTGCCTTGTTAGAACTCAATTTACTATTTTGTTTTATAAATTATTTTTTGTTTTTACAACGAACATTAGCAACAAAGATATTAACAGAAAAATAGAACATGTTACGGTAATTCCTGGCCAGCCAAAACTACTCCAAACGGAACCAAGAAAGATGGAAGAAAGACTTCCACCTCCAATGCAAAATAAAATATAAAGAGACGAAGCACTACCGATAGACTCTCTTGGAACATTCTCTCCAATGAGCAGAAACAATAAAGGTTGACAAGAGTAAACACCCAAAAAAAGCAAAAGCAACCCCCCAATAGTCAATAAAATTGAATCAAACCACCCCATGAGTTGAAGTGAAAATAAACATATTAGTAGACTGGGAAAAATGATTTTAAAGACTCCAACTTTCTGAGAAATACTCCCAGAAAAGGGTGCAATTATAGCTGTAATACCCGCAAAGCTGATCCAGCCGATTTCTCCGGATGAAAAATTAAAGGGGGCTTCAGCAAGGCGGTAGGTTAAAAAAGTAACCATACCAAGAAAACCAAAGAAAAGGCAAAACCCGGCTGTCAGCAATGATAAAATATTTAAATTCAACAATTGTTGCACTGATGTTTTGTAAGATAAAAAAAGTGCTTTTGTTTTTGCTGTTTTTTCTTTTTGACTCCTGTCTGTTACAAGAACAAAGACCGTCAGCAATAAGAAAATGAAGATGATTCCGGCAAAGAGCTTAAATGACACTCTCCACCCAAAAACAGAAGTTAGAAGACCCATTGAAACTCTGCCAAAAATTACGCCTAATGTTGCTGATGCCACGATTGAGCCTACATACAAGCCAATTTTATTGATGGGAGCGACAGTTGCCATGTAGGGAAACATGGACGCTGGAACTAATGCTGCACAAAACCCTATAATTGCCAGGTTGATGGTAAAGATATTGAATTCAGTTGTAGATGATGCGCAAATAACAAATAAACCTAATAAAAATAAACCAATAGAGGCAATAGAGGGCAAATTGTATTTATCTACAGCTGGGCCAATAAAAAAGAATGAAATTGCATAGCATAGCGAAACAACGCTAAATGAAAAACGTGCTTGAGTGATATCTATTTTAAAAGATTTAGAAATCTCAAGGAAGATTGGTTGTGTCATAAAGACAGTTGACACAGCAAGCAGTGTGATCACACATGCTGTAAAAATTTTCAAATGTTCGCTACTTTTTGTAGTGCTTTTAGATTCTAACAAATTCTCTCCTTGTGAGTGACTCTTGGGGGACGTATTAAACATTCAAACTTATTTATCAATGACCGATTAAGCGTAGATATCACTGTCATAATTCAAGTTTAAAAGTGATTCCTGAGAAGTAATTCACTTTTAAGCAGATTGCCACAACATGGCCGTTTCGAATGGCCTGTAAATACCGCATTATAAATTTACATGAGCTGTCATTATTACAAAAAACAGAGTTACTTCTCAGGAATCAAAAGTTTAAAACGTCCCAAATATGCCCGCCAATATGCCCCCCTAATCGCGGTGCTGACCTGCACCGTGGACAGCACAGCCGCCGTGAACGTTGCAGATCAGCCGCGCGAGGTGTGAGCGTCGGCTGCATTTGACTGGTTATGCGAAATAAATCTACCAGCTTTTAGACCATGTTCGATCATAGCTCTTGTTATTTTTGTGCTAATTGTCAGAGCCATTGTAAACTCATCAAGCGATAGTGGAGGACTTTGTTTTTGTGGGAGGTTACCAATCTTTATTGTCAGTGTAGTTTCATTATTTATAAAGTTTTTTCCCATCTCATAACTAACACCTACACCATATTTAGATAAATTTCTTCTGGCTCTCATGGAAATAAACCATTCAGCGTATTCTTCACAACATTCAGATAAAAATTTACCAACCGGATTATCTTTTACCAGACTTCGACTTTCATCATTTACGGCTTTATACATACTACTTTTGGGGCTGATGTCTTGCCCATTCAGACAAAGGATTAGCTTGTACAATACGTCATGATATGCCCGCACAAGAAAGTAAAAGCTCTTATAAGCAACACCTAGTTTGCCTAGACATATCATGGTCGGATCTCTACCCGAATCATTCTCGATAGGTTCAGGAGCAATTTTGGCTTTTCTGTCTAATTCTTGAGATACTTTTATTAGGGTTTCTATATATAGATCGCGAACAATCATGCTAAAATAACCAAGATCGCTTGATAGACTCTGTGCCTGTATTTGCAAATTGAAATTATCTAATTCCTTTCCTGCATCAAAGTGGCATTCGTACAATTTGCTATATGCTTCTTTCTCAAAAGCCTCGAACGCCTTGTCGAATTCCTTAAGCATTTATCTCTTACCTATAAATATTGCATAACAAGTTATTATATCATTTTGTGTATATTACCAAAAAATTGGTTTGATGTTAGCAAGATACGCATTATTGTCAATAAAATGGTACAAATATAAGCTAATTTTTCCGTTTATTGATAGATAATGCGCAATTATGTAATGATATACCGCAAAGGGATAATAACTCGCGGAGAAGAGGGTGAAGATCGACATCCTGGAATATGAGCGGTCCGCCCGTCACTTTGATCCGAACTCGTGTCTGTATATTTCCTCCTGTTCATCAAGAATATCGCTAAGGATATTGATCTCCGTCATGGGGTTCATTATTACGCAGCGCATTACCACTATGTTTTCACAACGACCCTTATAGCTTTTAAGCGTTGTTCGGGAGACAAAGCTTTTCCCGGCTTCTCTCTGAAGCCTTTGCACGGTCATGTTTATTTCGTTCAATTTTTCGTTCAGTGAATGTTTGCGCTCCTCGCCGCATTTTTCCATCTCTGTTTTTATTGCCGCGGGGAAGATCCTGTAGGTAAGAATATTCAATTCCGGAGGGGTTACCAGCTCAAAGTCAGGCCTGTTGTTGATTTCTTCCGCAAAACTTTTTGCCGTTTCGATGCCATGTTCTATAAGAAGGGCATAACCTCTGCTTCCCATTATTTTGAGAGCGCTGTCAAGGATCAGCGAGTTTGCCTCACGTGAGCCTGAGAGCGATTTGATTCCGAGATCAACCGAACCCGGCCTGTTTACATACTTCGCATGGTAGATTATCGAATCCATCTTATGCGGGTCTTTGAAGTAGACCATGCCGGAGCTCATGGGCATGTAAAACTGCTTATGCCCGTCGATTGTTACCGAATCGGCAAGCCTGATGCCGTCGAGGAGATGTTTGTATTTCCCGGACAGGAGAACGGGTCCGCCCCAGGCTGCATCCACATGGAAATGTATCCCCTTTTCGGCGCAGATTTCCCCGATATGCGGCAGAGGGTCAACTGTGCCGGTTTCAGTTGTGCCGGCAATTCCGACAATTGCGATTATTTTTGTCCGGATGGGGCTCTTTTCAATTTCATCGATTTTTTCTTTAAGTTTTTTGACGTCAATCCTGTTTGTCCCGTCAGTCTCTATTGATATTATATTCCGGTTGCCTATGCCAAGGATGCCTCCCGCTTTTTTCAGTGAAAAATGTCCGAGCTGAGATACTATAATTACGCTTCTTTCTATATCGTATGCCCTGTATGCGGCATATATTCCTTCTCTATCCACACCTTCAAAGTCTGCTTTCGGGGCGAATTGCGTGTTTCTTGCGACCCACAGGGCGGTCAGATTTGCAAGTGTTCCGTTTTCAGTGAAGCATCCGAGGGATGTGTGCGTATTCTGCACATGCTCCCGGTAAAACTCCTCGCTTTGTCCGTAAATAATTCTGTGTATTTTTGCGAGCACCTGCTTTTCGATAACGGACAGTACCTTTGAAGTTTCGAGTTTAACGACGTTCTGGTTAAGAGCGGCGACAATTGTCTTGAGGTGAACCATGAAAAACGGTATTGCCGAGGTCATGTGACCTGTAAAGTATGGGGAGGCCACGTTAACTGCGTGGGGCGCGATCTCTTCTATCAGATCCGTGATAACCTCCGCCAGTTTTTTTTCCGGATTTTCGTTTATAAGAGTATCCTGGTATTTTCCAGAGAGCTCTTTTAAACTTACCTCTTCGGTGATGCCGACATGGGTATTCAGAAAATCATGGAGACCGAAAAGAATCTGTTCCATGTATTTTACAAGGGTGTCCCTTGCGGCAGTGCTCTCCGGCCTTATGAATGTTCTCATGAGAGACTGCCGGTCGGCTACAAGTTCCTTGCGTGGTGTATTTTGATCTTTCATCCGAATACCTTTAAACTAATTTATTATATTGCCTGATAACCTGAAAAAACCCGTACAGCAAACTGGGACTTCCTTAACACGGCCTGCTTTTCTTTCCAAGTTAATCTTGGCGGCTTCGAATTTACGGCTTTTTACGAGTCCATCACTTTTCATTCCCTTAAAGTGAAATACTGTTTGCACCATGATATCAATAGATGATATGTGCTCAGAAAGACGAATGCAATTGGACTTAAAGGGCATGTTGATGATATGCCCTTTTCATATTCATTAAGACATAAGGAGAATATAGATGCGTTTATCAAATGGAGTTTTGTTCAGATTGATGATTTTAACGGCGTGCTTATTAATTACTTCGCCGGTTTTTGCCGGAACAGCAGTTAAAACCGCAAAGGATGATAAGGCGGTTAAAACAGATAAAGCCGTGAAAGCGGAAAAAGCGGTAAAAACCGAAAAAGTTGAAAAAAAAGAAGCTCCAAAGGGTAACGTGGCCGTTGTGAACGGAATAGCCATAACACAGGAGGATTTTGACAGGGAATTTTTCGGCATTCAGGAGCAGTCTTCAAGCAGGGGAGAGAAACTGGATGATGCCCGCCTTGCTGAAGTAAAGCAAAAGGTTTTAGATAAACTGATAGACGGTGAATTGCTGTATCAGGAAAGTCAGAAAATGGGCATTAAAGTTGAAGATTCAATAGTCGACGAACAGTACGCCAAGTTCAAAGATCAGTTCCCGAGTCCTGAGGAGTTTAATAAAGAGCTGGAAAAAGTAAAATTGACTGAAGCTTCTCTTAAAAGCCAGATCAAACAGGTAATGATAATACAGCAGTATATAGACCAGGAGTTTGTTCAGAAAATCACCGTTTCTGAAGAGGAGCTGAAAGCCTTTTTTGACACTTACCTGAAAGAAAGGATTGAAAAAAATCTCAAACAGGAGAAAATCCAGAATGAGGTTACTCTCTTTATTGAGAAGGTGAGAGAAAAAGCTAATATTGAAAGGAAGTTGCCTTAGTATATTTTCACTTGACCAAGCCCTGGATATAAACTATAGCGTTATACAGGCAATAAATATGATTCAGTA